>NZ_BCAZ01000010.1:0-121999 GCF_001320205.1 Pseudomonas sp. NBRC 111123 | reverse complement strand
TCACCTCAATGCTTGATCATCACATGCCGCACGCAGGTGTAGTCCTCAAGCCCGTACATCGACATATCCTTCCCATACCCCGAATGCTTCTGCCCACCATGGGGCATCTCGCTGACCAGCATGAAGTGGGTGTTGACCCAGGTGCAGCCATACTGCAACCGCGCCGCCAGGCGGTGGGCGCGGCCGGTGTCGCGGGTCCACACCGATGACGCCAGGCCGTACTCGGAATCGTTGGCCCATTCCAGCGCCTGCTCTTCGCTATTGAAGCGGGTCACCGACACCACCGGGCCGAACACTTCGTTACGCACGATCTCGTCATCCTGCAAGGCGTCGGCCAGCACGGTCGGCTCGAAGAAGAAGCCATCCCCCGCAATTACCTTGCCGCCCGTCACCAGGCGGATATGCGGCTGGGCGATGGCGCGCTGGACCAGGCCGGCCACCTTGTCGCGGTGCTGGGCGCTGATCAATGGGCCCAGTTCGGTGTCCTCGGCATCCTGCAGGCCGGCCTTGAGGCTGGAAACGGCCTTGCCCAGGCGCTCGACGAAGCGTTCATAGATGCCTGCCTGCACATACAGGCGACAGGCGGCGGTGCAGTCCTGGCCAGCGTTGTAGAAGCCGAACGTGCGGATGCCGTCGATGGCCGCGTCGATATCGGCGTCGTCGAACACCAGCACCGGCGCCTTGCCGCCCAGTTCCATGTGCATGCGCTTCACGCTGCTGGCGGTGGCGCCAATGATATGTGCCCCCGTCGCAATGGAGCCGGTCAGCGACACCATGCGCACCTTGGGGTGGGTGACCAGTGGGTTGCCGACCGTTTGCCCGCGGCCGAACAAAATGTTGAGCACGCCGGGCGGCAGCAAGTCTTTAGCCAGCTCGCCCAGGCGCAGGGCGGTCAGCGGGGTCAGTTCGGAGGGTTTGATGACCACGGTGTTGCCGGCCGCCAGGGCGGGGGCGATCTTCCATGCCAGCATCATCAACGGGTAGTTCCACGGCGCGATCGAAGCAACCACGCCCAGCGGGTCGCGGCGGATCATCGAGGTATGGCCCGGCAGGTATTCGCCCGCCGCCGAGCCGCCGAGGCAGCGGGCGGCGCCGGCAAAGTAGCGGAACACGTCGGCGATGGCCGGGATTTCGTCATTCAAGGCAGCTGCAAACGGCTTGCCGCAGTTCTGCGATTCCAGGCGGGCCAGTTCATCGCCATGGGCTTCAATGGTGTCGGCCAGGGCCAACAGCGCCAGCGAGCGCTCCTTGGGGCTGGTCTGTGACCAGCTGTCGAAGGCCAGGTCGGCAGCGCGCACGGCGGTATCGACCTGGCCTTCGGTGGCTTCGTTGATCTGCGCCAGGGCGCTGCCCTCGGCGGGGTTGAGCACGGTCCAGGCCGGGCCTTCGCCTGCGACCAGCTTACCGTTGACCAGCATTTTGCTTTGCATGGGGGGCTCCTTGTGGGTCATTTGCCACTGCCCGCAACGCTTTCGGCGCCACGGGTCAGGTAATAGGCGCCGAGAATCGGCAGCATGGTCACCAGCATCACCAGCATGGCGACCACGTTGGTCACCGGCACATCGCGCGGGCGGCTGAGCTGGTTGAGCAGCCAGATCGGCAGGGTGCGCTCGTGGCCAGCGGTGAAGGTGGTGACGATGATTTCATCGAACGACAGGGCGAAGGCCAGCATGCCGCCGGCCAGCAGTGCCGAGCCGAGGTTGGGCAGGATGATGTAGCGGAAGGTCTGCCAGCCGTCGGCGCCGAGGTCCATGGACGCCTCGATCAGGCTCTGCGAGGTGCGCCGCAGGCGGGCGATGACGTTGTTGTAGACGATCACCACGCAGAACGTGGCGTGACCGACCACGATGGTGAACACGCCGGGTTCTATACCGAGGCTTTTGAACGCCGAGAGCAGGGCTATGCCGGTGATGATGCCGGGCAGGGCGATCGGCAGGATCAGCATCAGCGAGATGCTCTCCTTGCCGAAGAAGTTGCGCCGGTACAGCGCCGCCGAGGCCAGGGTGCCGAGCACCAGCGCGATCAGCGTGGCCAGGCACGCCACCTGCAGCGACAGCTTGATCGCTTCGAGCACGTCGGGGCGGGCGAAGGCCACGGTGAACCAGTTGAGGGTGAAGCCCTTGGGCGGAAAGCTGAACGCCGCGTCTTCGGTATTGAAGGCGTACAGGACGATGATCAGGATCGGAAAGTGCAGAAACACCAACCCGCCCCAGGCCGCCAGGCGCAGGCCGACAGACGCTTTTTCAGAGTGCATCGAAGGCCCCCAGGCGCTTGACGATGGCCAGGTACACCGCGATCAGCACGATCGGCACCAGCGTGAAGGCCGCCGCCATTGGCATGTTGCCTATCGCCCCTTGTTGGGCATAGACCATGCTGCCGATGAAGTAACCCGGCGGGCCGATCAGTTGCGGCACGATGAAGTCGCCCAAGGTCAGCGAGAAGGTGAAGATCGAGCCGGCGGCAATGCCGGGGATCGACAGCGGCAGGATCACCTGCAGGAACGTTTGCCCCGGCCTGGCACCCAGGTCTGCCGAAGCCTGCAGCAATGACGGTGGCAGGCGCTCGAGCGAGGCCTGGATCGGCAGGATCATGAACGGTAGCCAGATGTACACGAACACCATGAAGCGCCCCAGGTGCGAGGTCGACAACGTGCTGCCGCCCACCCCGGGCACGGTCAGCACGGCCTGCAGCAGGGCGTCCAGGTGCAACTGCTGGACGAACCACTGGGCCACACCGCCCTTGGCCAGCAAGAGGGTCCAGGCGTAGGTCTTGACGATGTAGCTGGCCCACATCGGCATCATTACCGCGATGTAGAAAAATGCCTTGGTCTTGCCGCTGGTGTAGCGCGCCATGTAGTAGGCAATCGGGAAGGCCAGTACCGCACTGGCCAGCGATACCGCGACGGCCATGGTCAGGGTGCGCAGGATGATGTCGAAGTTGGACGGGTTGAACAGCGCCGCGAAGTTGCCCAGGGTCAGCGCCGGGGTGACCGCCATGGTGAAGTCGTCGAAGGTGTAGAAGCCCTGCCACAGCAGGCTGAGCAACGAGCCCAGGTAGATAGCGCCGAACCAGGTCAGCGGGGGGGTCAGCAACAGCGCCAGGTAGAGGTTGGGGCGCCGGTACAGCAGATCGGACAGGCGACGCATCTCAGCGGCCCTCGGCCAGGACGGTTTCCTGCAGGGCAGTCATCGCCTCGCGTGGCCAGCGTACCTGCACCTGCTGGCCGGCCTGCCAGGGCTGCGCTTGTGCCTGCCAGCGGTCGTTGGCGTGGCTGACGGCAAGCAGCTGGCCGCTTTCCAGTTGCACCTCGTAGCGGGTGGCGCTGCCTTGGTATTGGACGTCGTGCAGCAGGCCGCCGAGCTGAATGTCTTGCGCCTGGCCTGGCTGATCTACCAGGCGGATATGCTCCGGGCGAATGGAAAACGGAGCGCGGCTGCCGCTGAGTTGTTCGGCGAGGTCGCCGCGGATGACGTTGGAGGTACCGACGAACTCGGCGACGAAGGTGGTTGCTGGCTTCATGTAGAGGTTGCGTGGCGTGTCGACCTGTTCGATGCGGCCACGATTGAAGACCGCCACCCGGTCCGACATCGACAGCGCTTCGGTCTGGTCGTGGGTGACGAAGATGAAGGTGATGCCCAGCTGGCGCTGCAGCTTCTTCAATTCGCCCTGCATCTGTTCGCGCAGCTTGAGGTCGAGTGCGCCCAGCGGCTCGTCGAGCAGCAGCACCCGTGGCCGGTTGACCAGCGCGCGGGCCAGGGCTACGCGCTGGCGCTGGCCGCCGGAAAGCTGTGCCGGTTTGCGCTCGCCGTAGCCGGCCAGGGCGACCATGGCCAGCGCTTCTTCGGCGCGTGCCTGGCGTTCGGCCTTGGCCACGCCCTTGACCTTGAGGCCGTAGGCGATGTTGTCGCGCACGTTCATGTGCGGGAATAGCGCGTAGTCCTGGAATACCGTGTTGACGTCGCGCTGGTAGGGCGGTACGCCAGCGGCCTCGACACCATGGATGCGGATCGAACCGCTATTGGGTTGCTCGAAGCCGGCGATCAGGCGCAGGCAGGTGGTCTTGCCCGAGCCGGAAGGGCCGAGCATGGAGAAGAATTCGCCGTCCTCGATGTCGATGCTGACCTGGTCAACGGCCTTGACCTCGCCGAAGGTGCGGGAAACCTGGGTGAACTGGACGGCTAGGGGCATGGGTAACTCCAAGGTAAAGCTCGGGGGCGCCTTGCGGCCCTTTCGCGACACAAGGCCACTCCTACAGGGGATCGCGGTCTGTAGGAGCGGCCTTGTGTCGCGAAAGGGCTGCGCAGCAGCCCCAAATCAAGCGGCATACCTGTAGCAAGCCTGTGCTAGCGCCCGCCCATGATCGCAATGTAATCCTGGGTCCAGCGGCTATACGGCACGAACTTGCCGCCCTGGGCCTGCGGGGTTTTCCAGAAGGCGATCTTGTCGAAGTTGTCGAAGCCGTTGGTCTTGCACCCTTCAGCCCCCAGCAACTGACTGCCGGTGCAAGCTGCCGGCACTGCGGGCAACGAGCCGAACCAGGCCGCCACATCGCCTTGCACCTTGGGTTGCAGCGACCAGTCCATCCACTTGTAGGCGCAATTGGGGTGCTTGGCCTCGCTGTGCAGCATGGTGGTGTCGGCCCAGCCGGTGGCGCCTTCCTTCGGAATGGTCGAGGCTACCGGCTGGTTCTCGGCCTTCAGGCCATTGACCATGTAGCCCCATGAGCTGGAGGCAACCACGCCTTCGTTCTTCACGTCGCTCATCTGTACCGTGGCGTCATGCCAGTAACGGTGGATCAGCGGTTGCTGCTGGCGCAGCAGTTCGAGCACGGCCTTGTACTGGGCTTCATTGAGCTCGTACGGGTCCTTGATGCCCAGCTCGGGCTTGGCGGATTTCAGGTACAGCGCGGCATCGGCGATGTAGATCGGCCCGTCGTAAGCCTGTACGCGGCCCTTGTTCGGCTTGCCATCGGGCAGGTCCTGCGGCTCGAACACCACGTTCCAGCTGGTGGGGGCCTGCTTGAAGGTATTGGTGTTGTACAGCAGCACGTTCGGGCCCCATTGGTAGGGCGTGCCATACACCTGTTTGTCGACCACGTACCAGCCACCGTTCTGCAGGCGTGGGTCGATGTTCTTCCAGTTGGGGATCAGCGCTGTGTTGATGGGCTGTACGCGCTTGCCGACGATCAGGCGCAGCGAGGCGTCGCCGGAAGCGGTGACCAGGTCGTAGCCGCCCTTGGTCATCAGGCTGACCATTTCATCGGAAGTGGCCGCAGTCTTGACGCTGACCTTGCAGCCGGTTTCCTTCTCGAAACCGCTGACCCAGTCATAGGCCTTGTCGCTTTCACCGCGCTCGATGTAGCCGGGCCAGGCGACGATATCCAGCCGGCCTTCGCCGGCGCCGACGGCCTTGGGCATCTCGGCGGCCTGCAGGCTGGCGCTGGCCAGCAGTGCGCCGGTCATGGCGCCGAGCAATGCGGTCTTGTGCACTGACATGGTGTTCCCTCTTCTTGGAGATTTTGGTCGGGGCAGTCATCAAGAAAGCAGTGAAGCGATTGTGATAAGCGTAGTGCGCCTGTGCAGGTTGTTGGCGATGACGAGTCTAGTTGGCTTTTTGCCTGCTAATGCAACATCCGGAAGCAAATCCCCGAGTGGCCGCTTACGCGGCAGGCCTTACTCTGCTCGTTCCTTTCCGTATCGTGGAGACGTGCACATGAACACCCGTGGCCTGCTCGATCAACTGCTCAAATCTGGCCAGGAGCTGCTCAACAAGCAGCCTGGCGCAGGCAAGCCGTCAGCCGGCGCCGGTGGCTTGGGCGGCCTGCTCTCCGGGGCCGGCACAGGCGCCTTGGGGGCGGGTGCGCTGGGCCTGCTGCTGGGCAGCAAGAAGGCCCGCAAGTATGGTGGCAAGGCGCTCACCTACGGTGGCCTGGCCGCTCTTGGCGTGCTGGCTTACAAGGCCTATGGCAACTGGCAGGCGCGCCAGGGCACAGGGCAGGGCAGCGAGCCGCAGACGCTCGATCGCCTCCCGCCGGCCCAGGCCGAACAGCACAGCCAGGCGGTGCTGCGCGCGCTGGTGGCGGCGGCCAAGTCCGATGGCCATATCGACGAGCGCGAGCGGGCCCTGATCGAAGGCGAATTCACCCGCCTGGACAACGACCGCGACCTGCAGCACTGGCTGCACGATGAACTGAACAAGCCGCTGGACCCGGCCGAAGTCGCTCGCGCTGCGCAAACCCCTGAGATGGCTGCAGAGATGTATCTGGCCAGCGTGATGATGGTCGATCAGGAAAACTTCATGGAGCGCGCCTACCTCGACGAACTGGCCCGCCAGTTGCGCCTCGACCCGGCCCTGCGTCAGGAACTGGAGAGCCAGGTACGGCTTGCCGCAGGTCAATGAACTGGAAAATGGCCTGTCCGCCAGGGATAGAGGCCTGAATACCTCGCATTTCAGCCGCAAAAGCGTAGGAAGCCTGGGCTATACTTCGGCGATTTTTCCCGCTCGTTGTGAATTCCTGAGGGCTGAATGTGAAGAACTGGACCTTGCGCCAACGGATCCTGGCAAGTTTCGCCGTGATCATCGCCATCATGCTGCTGATGATCGTAGCCGCTTACTCGCGGTTGGTGACGATCGAAAGCGCCGAGGAAGCGGTGGGTACAGACAGCATTCCAGGTGTCTACTACAGCTCGATGATCCGCAGCGCCTGGGTCGACAGCTATGTCACCAGCCAGCAACTGGTGGGCCTGTCCAACCACCGCGAGATCACCCCGGCCGACATGGAGCTGTTCAAGAGCTTCGATGACCGGCTCAAGCAGTACATGGCCAGCTACCAGGGCACCATCCAGGACAGCGAAGACCAGAAGCGCTTCGACACCTTCGTCAAGCTTGAGGAAAACTACCTCAAGCTCGTCGGCCAGGTGCTCGATGCCTACCGGCAGCACAATTACACCGAAGCCGAGCGGCTGATCAGCGAGGCGCTTACCCCGGCCTGGGTGGAAGGGCGCAAGCACCTCAACACGGTGATCGAGCACAACCGCGAGGCGGCAGACGCTGCCACCCATGAAATTGTCAGTGCCGTGAGCACGGCCAAGGGCAGCATGATGGTCTCGCTGCTGCTGGCGATCGTGGCCGCCGGCATCTGTGGCTTGCTGTTGATGCGCGCCATCACAGCCCCTGTGCAGCGCGTGGTGCATGCCCTCGACAAACTGCGCTCGGGCGACCTGAGCATGCGCCTGAGCCTGGACCGCAAGGACGAGTTCGGTGCCATCGAGAGCGGCTTCAACGAAATGGC
This sequence comes from Pseudomonas sp. NBRC 111123, assembly GCF_001320205.1. Lineage (NCBI taxonomy): Bacteria > Pseudomonadati > Pseudomonadota > Gammaproteobacteria > Pseudomonadales > Pseudomonadaceae > Pseudomonas > Pseudomonas sp. NBRC 111123. The sequence goes on along the minus strand of NZ_BCAZ01000010.1, from coordinate 114,708 downwards.
CGAAGCCCTGGCCAACCTGGTGGCCCAGGCGCAGCGCTCGTCGGTGCAGGTAACCACCTCGGTCACCGAGATTGCCGCCACCTCCAAGCAACAGCAGGCCACCGCTACCGAGACGGCTGCCACCACCACCGAGATCGGCGCCACCTCGCGTGAAATCGCCGCTACCTCGCGCGACCTGGTGCGCACCATGACCGAGGTCACCAGCGCTGCCGACCAGGCGTCGAGCCTGGCGGGCTCCGGCCAGCAGGGCCTGGCGCGCATGGAAGAGACCATGCACCAGGTGATGGGCGCCGCCGACCTGGTCAACGCCAAGCTGGGTATCCTCAACGAGAAGGCCAGCAACATCACGCAGATGGTGGTGACCATCGTCAAGGTGGCCGACCAGACCAACCTGCTTTCGCTCAATGCCGCCATCGAGGCGGAAAAGGCCGGTGAATATGGCCGCGGTTTTGCCGTGGTCGCCACCGAGGTGCGGCGCCTGGCCGACCAGACGGCCGTGGCCACCTACGACATCGAGCAGATGGTGCGGGAAATCCAGTCGGCGGTGTCGGCCGGGGTGATGGGCATGGACAAGTTCTCCGAAGAAGTGCGCCGCGGCATGTTCGAAGTGCAGCAGGTGGGCGAGCAACTGAGCCAGATCATTCACCAGGTCCAGGCCCTGGCTCCGCGTGTGCTGATGGTCAATGAGGGCATGCAGGCCCAGGCCACCGGTGCCGAGCAGATCAACCAGGCCCTGGCCCAGCTCAGCGATGCCAGCACCCAGACGGTGGAATCGCTGCGCCAGGCCAGCTTCGCCATCGATGAGCTGAGCCAGGTGGCCGCCGGCCTGCGCGGTGGTGTATCGCGCTTCAAAGTCTGATCACCATGACCAACCTGCACTCTTACCCGGCAGCGGCGGCCAGCGCCAAGGGCACGCTGTACTTGCAGTTTCGCCTCAACCAGCAGCGTTTTGCCCTGGACGTGCGCGAAGTGATCGAGGTGCTGCCGCGCCGCCCGCTCAAGCCGATTGCCCAGGCGCCGGCTTGGGTGGCCGGCATCCTGCCCCATCGCGGCGTGCTGGTGCCAGTGGTTGACCTGAGTGCGCTGAGCTTCGCGCGGCCGGCCGCCGAGCGCGCCAGCACGCGCCTGGTGCTGGTGCATTACCGTCACGACCAGGTGCTGGGCCTGATCCTCGAACAAGCCACCGAAACCCTGCGCTGCATGCCAGATGAGTTCCAGCCTTATGGCCTGGATAACGGCGAAGCGCGTTACCTGGGCCCGGTTCGCCAGGACGCTCAGGGCTTGTTGCAACGGATCGTGGTGGATGACCTGCTGACCGATAGCGTGCGCGAGCGGTTGTTTCCGCTGGCGCAAGGGCAGGAGGCGCCATGAGCGAGCAACGTTTTTTCCGCTTCTTGCAAGCGCGTATCGGCCTGGATGTCGAGTCTGTTGGCGTGCCGATGGTCGAGCGGGCACTGCGCCAGCGCTGCGTCGCACTGAATGCCACCGATCTGAATGATTACTGGGTCCGTCTGCAGCAATCGGCGGACGAGCAACTGGCCCTGATCGAGGCCGTGATCGTCCCGGAGACCTGGTTCTTTCGCTACCCGGAATCGTTCTCCGCACTGGTCGGCCTGGCCCAGAAGCGCCTGGCCGAACTGGCCGGTGAGCGGCCGTTGCGTCTGCTCAGCCTGCCGTGCTCCACCGGCGAGGAGCCGTACTCGCTCGCCATGGCCTTGCTCGACGCGGGCATGAGCCCACTCGATTTTCGCATCGACGGGGTCGATATCAGTCCAAGCTCGGTCGCCAGGGGCATACAGGGCTTGTATGGGCGCAACTCGTTCCGCGGCAGCGAACTGTCGTTTCGCGAGCGCCATTTCCGTGAGCGCGATGACGGGCACCAGTTGGATGAGCGGGTACGCCGGCAGGTGAGCCTGGAAGTGGGCAATGTGCTCGACCCGGCGCTCGCCAGCCGCAACGGCCAGTACGACTTCGTGTTCTGTCGCAACCTGCTGATCTACTTCGATGTACCGACCCAGCAGCGTGTGTTCGAAGTGCTCAAGCGCCTTGCACAGCCGCAGGGCGTACTGTTCATCGGCCCGGCCGAGGGAAGTTTGCTGGCGCGGTTGGGGATGCGGCCATTGGGGATTGCCCAGTCGTTCGCTTATGTGCGCCAACCGGTGGATGTCCCCGCCATGCCGGCCCTGCCACCAAGCCGCGTGGCCCTGCCCGTTGCCCCAAGCCGCCCAAGGCCCGTGCCTGCGCCGCCCGCACGGCCGCTGCGGGCGATTGCGCCTGCCCCTTCGGCAGCGCCACCGCGCGAGAGCGAAAGCGAGTTGCTGGCCAGCATCGCGCGCCAGGCCAATGCCGGCGACAGCGCCCAGGCCCGCGCCAGTTGCCAGCGCTATCTGCGCCAGTTCGCACCGAAGGCCCAAGTCTACTACTGGCTGGGGCTGCTGAGTGATACCGAAGGCGATGCACAACAGGCGCTGACCCATTACCGCAAGGCGCTGTACCTGGAACCTCAGCACCCTGAGGCATTGCTGCACCTGGCCACGCTGCTGGCGGCCCAAGGCGATGAAGTTGGTGCCCGCCGCCTGCAGGCACGTGCGGCACGGGTTGGCCGGGAGTCTGAACGATGAAAGCCGAACACGGGATCGAGCTGCTGGCCCAGGACGATGAGCGCATCGACGATTGCTGGAACCGCATTGGCGTACACGGCAACAAGCAATGCCCGCTGCTGGAGCGGCATATCCATTGCCGCAACTGCGAAGTCTACGCGGCGGCGGCCACGCGCCTGCTCGACCGCTATGCGCTGATCGAAGCGGACCTGGTGCATGCGCACGCCCCTGCCGAAACCCGCGCCGGGCGTTCGCAACTGCTGTTCCGCCTGGGCGAAGAATGGCTGGCCTTGGCCACTGCCTGCCTGGCCGAGATCGCCCACCTGCAGCCGGTGCATTCATTGCCGCATCAGCGCTCGCGCGTGCTGCAAGGGGTGGCCAACGTGCGCGGTGCGCTGGTGCCGTGCCTGTCACTGGGCGACCTGCTGGGCGTGGAGCGATTGTCCGAGCCGGCGCGTGGCGGCCGGGCGATGCCGCGCATGCTGATCCTGGCAGCGTCGGGCGGACCGGTGGTGATGGCCGTGGACGAGATCGACGGCATTCACCGCCTCGACGCCACACTGCTGGACGCCAGCGAAGATGCCGCGCCGTTCACCGCTGCGGTATTGCAATGGCGCGGGCGCAGCGTGCGTGTGCTGGACGATCAACAATTACTGTCTGCCGTGCAGCGGAGCCTGTCATGACCCCAGAGCAAATGCGCGACGCATCGCTGCTCGAACTGTTCAGCCTGGAGGCCGAGGCGCAGACCCAGGTGCTCAGTACCGGGCTGATGGCACTGGAACGCAACCCGACCCAGGCCGACCAGCTGGAAGCCTGCATGCGTGCGGCGCACTCATTGAAAGGCGCGGCGCGCATCGTCGGTATCGATGCCGGGGTCAGCGTCGCCCACGTCATGGAAGATTGCCTGGTGGCGGCCCAGGAAGGCCGGCTGCTGTTGCGCGCCGAACACATCGACGCGCTGCTGCGTGGCACCGACTTGCTGATGCACATCGCCACCCCTGGCGACCCGCATGGCGAGGCGCTGGTGCCGGCGTTCCTGCGGCAGATGGCCAGCTTGCTCGACCCCGGTGCCGCGCCACTGCCCGCAGCGGTTGCACTTGAGCCACCGTCGCCCGTGGTCCCGCCGGCCCAGACGGAGCCCGTGGTGCCGGCCTTGGAAACAGACGTCGAGCCAGCTGCGCCGCGCAAGGCTGGCAAGCGCACGGGTGAGGGGGGGGAGCGGGTGTTGCGGGTGACGGCCGACCGCCTGAACAGCCTGCTCGACCTGTCGAGCAAGTCGTTGGTCGAGACCCAGCGCCTCAAGCCCTACCTGGCCACCTTGCAGCGCCTCAAGCGCATGCATGGCCAAGGCATGCGGGCCCTCGACGGCCTGAAAACGCAACTCGAAGACAGCGGCCAGAGCATTGAGGTGCTCGACGCCCTGGCCCAGACCCAGCGACTGCTGGCGGAAACCCAGCAGATTCTGCAGCAGCAGGCCGCCGACCTCGACGAGTTCGGTTGGCAGGCCAGCCAGCGTGCGCAGTTGCTGTACGACACGGCATTGGCCTGCCGCATGCGCCCGTTTGCCGACGTGCTCACCGGCCAGAGCCGCATGGTCCGCGACCTGGGGCGTTCGCTCGGCAAGCAGGTGCAACTGCAGATCGAAGGCGAAAAGACCCAGGTCGATCGCGACGTGCTGGAAAAGCTCGAAGCGCCGTTGACCCACTTGCTGCGCAATGCCGTCGACCATGGCGTCGAGCTGCCCGAGCGGCGCCTGCTGGCGGGCAAACCAGCGGAAGGCACGATCCGCTTGCGCGCCTCGCACCAGGCCGGCCTGCTGATGCTCGAACTGAGCGATGATGGCGCAGGCATCGACCTTGAGCGCCTGAAACGCAACATCGTCGAGCGCGGCCTGTCGCCTGCCGATACCGTGGCACAAATGAGCAAAGCCGAGCTGCTGACCTTCCTGTTCCTGCCGGGCTTCAGCCTGCGTGACAAGGTCACCGAAGTGTCTGGCCGTGGTGTTGGCCTGGATGCGGTGCAACACATGGTCCGCGACCTGCGCGGTTCGATCGAGCTTACCCAGGTGCCTGGCCAGGGCTGCCGTTTCCAGCTTGAGGTGCCGCTGACCCTGTCGGTGGTGCGCAGCCTGGTGGTGGAGGTGGGGGATGAGGCGTATGCGTTCCCGCTGGCGCATATCGAGCGCACCCTCGAGGTGGCGGCCGACGAGATCGTGCAGATCGAGGGGCGCCAGCATTTCTGGCACGAAGGCCGACATATTGGCCTGGTGGCTGCCAGCCAGTTGCTCAACCGGCCGGCAGGGCAGGGTGAGGCAAACAGCCTGCGAGTGGTGGTGATCCGTGAGCGTGAGCAGCTGTACGGGGTGGCCGTGGAGCGCCTGATCGGCGAGCGGGTGCTGGTGGTGATGCCGCTCGACCCGCGCCTGGGCAAGGTCCAGGACATCTCTGCAGGGGCGTTGCTGGACGATGGCTCGGTGGTGCTGATCATCGACGTTGAAGACCTGCTGCGTTCGGTGGAAAAACTGCTCAGCACTGGCCGCCTGGAACGCATCGAACGCGGTGCCCAAGGCGCACGAGGCGCCAGCCGCAAGCGCATCCTGGTGGTCGACGACTCGCTCACCGTACGCGAGCTGCAACGCAAGCTGCTCAGTAACCGTGGCTACGACGTGGCGGTGGCAGTGGACGGCATGGATGGCTGGAACGCCCTGCGCAGCGAGGACTTCGACCTGCTGATCACCGACATCGACATGCCGCGCATGGACGGCATCGAACTGGTCACCCTGGTGCGCCGCGACCAGCGGTTGCAGTCGCTGCCGGTGATGGTGGTGTCGTACAAGGACCGCGAAGAAGATCGCCGACGTGGCCTGGACGCTGGCGCCGACTACTATTTGGCGAAGGCCAGCTTCCATGACGATGCGTTGCTGGATGCCGTGGTGGAATTGATCGGAGGTGCTCAGGGATGAAGGTCGCCATCGTCAACGATATGCCCATGGCAGTGGAGGCGTTGCGCCGGGCCCTGGCCTTCGAGCCGGCGCACCAGGTGATCTGGGTGGCCGGCAATGGGGCCGAAGCCGTGCGCAAGTGCGCCGAGGATACCCCCGACCTGATTCTCATGGACCTGATCATGCCGGTGATGGACGGCGTCGAGGCGACCCGGCGGATCATGGCCGAAACGCCCTGCGCCATCGTTATCGTCACCGTCGACCGCAAGCAGAACGTGCACCGGGTGTTCGAGGCCATGGGCCATGGGGCCCTGGACGTGGTCGACACCCCCGCGGTGGGCGCGGGTGATGCACGTGAGGCAGCGGCGCCGCTGCTGCGCAAGATCCTCAATATCGGCTGGCTGATCGGCCAGCAGCGGCCCGGGGCGAGCAAGACGGTCGCCGCCCCCCTGCGCGAGGCGTCCCAGCGCAGCGGCCTGGTGGCCATCGGCTCGTCCGCAGGCGGCCCAGCCGCGCTCGAAGTGCTGCTAAAAGGCCTGCCGCGCGGTTTTCCAGCCTCGATCGTGCTGGTCCAGCATGTCGACCAGGTGTTTGCCGCCGGCATGGCCGAGTGGCTCGCCAGCGCCTGCGGCTTGCCGGTGCGCCTGGCCCGCGAGGGCGAGCCGCCACAACCCGGGCAAGTGCTGCTGGCCGGCACCAATCACCATATCCGCCTGCTACAGGGTGGCCAGTTGGCCTACACTGCCGAACCGGTCAACGAGATCTATCGGCCTTCGATCGACGTGTTCTTCGAGAGCGTGGCGCGCCACTGGAACGGCGACGCGGTGGGCGTGCTGCTTACCGGCATGGGCCGTGATGGTGCCCAAGGCCTGAAGCTGATGCGCCAGCAGGGCTTTCTGACGATTGCCCAGGACCAGGCCAGCAGTGCGGTCTACGGCATGCCAAAGGCCGCTGCGGCTATCGATGCTGCGGTGGAAATCCGCCCGCTTGAGCGAATCGCCGGGCGCTTGATGGAAATCTTCGCAAAATGACCACATGTATTGAGTCACGTCGCCTGAGCGGCAGTGATCAGGTGAAAACGGATGACTGATCTACCGATCGAAGGTTTCGCGACCCCCAATGAAAATTCGGCGATGGTCCTTCTGGTGGACGATCAGGCGATGATCGGCGAAGCAGTGCGTCGTGGCCTGGCCCACGAAGAGAACATCGACTTCCACTTCTGTGCCGACCCGCACCAGGCGGTGGCCCAGGCGATGCGCATCAAGCCCACGGTCATCCTCCAGGACCTGATCATGCCCGGCCTTGACGGCCTGACCCTGGTGCGCGAGTACCGCAACAACCCAGCCACCCAGGACATCCCGATCATCGTCCTGTCGACCAAGGAAGACCCGCTGGTCAAGAGCGCGGCCTTCGCCGCCGGGGCCAACGATTACCTGGTCAAGCTGCCAGACACCATCGAGCTGGTGGCGCGCATCCGCTACCACTCGCGTTCCTACCTGACCCTGCTGCAGCGCGACGAGGCCTACCGCGCCCTGCGCGTAAGCCAGCAGCAGCTGCTCGACACCAACCTGATGCTGCAGCGCCTGATGAATTCCGACGGCCTCACCGGCTTGTCCAACCGCCGTCACTTCGACGAGTACCTGGAGCTGGAGTGGCGCCGGGCCATGCGTGAGCAGCAGCAATTGTCGCTGCTGATGATCGATGTCGATTACTTCAAGGTCTTCAACGACAGCTTCGGCCACCTGGCCGGCGACGAGGCCTTGCGCCAGGTGGCCGAAGCCATTCGCGGCTCCTGCTCGCGGCCGTCCGACCTGCCGGCGCGCTACGGCGGTGAGGAGTTCGCCCTGGTGTTGCCCAACACCTCGCCCGGTGGCGCGCGTCTGGTCGCAGAAAAGCTGCGCCAGACCGTTATCGGCCTGAACATTGCGCACAGCGCGCCGACCGCAGATTCGCACCTGACCGTGAGCATCGGCCTGGCGACCCAGACGCCAGCCATCGGTAGCCACTGCCGGCAGCTGATTTCGGCGGCAGACAAGGGGCTGTATCTGGCCAAGAACAACGGGCGCAACCAGGTCGGCATCGCCTGAGGCTGGTGCGGCTGCCCAACGGGCTGCCGCAGTTGCCTGGATCGGTTATACTCGCGGGCTTTTCACCGAATTCGCACGAGTAGCCAGCCATGGAAATCCAACCGATCCTGAACACCATCAAGGACCTCACCGAGCGTTCCCTGTCCATTCGGGGGTATCTTTGACTACGATCACAAGCATGACCGCCTGATCGAAGTCAACCGCGAGCTGGAAGACGCAGCCGTCTGGAACAAGCCCGAGTACGCCCAGGCCCTGGGCCGCGAGCGCGCCATGCTGGCGCAGGTGGTCGAGACCCTGGACAAGATGTCCAACGGCCTGGCCGACTGCAAGGACCTGCTCGACATGGCCGTCGAGGAAGGTGACGAAGGCGCTGTCAGCGATGTCGAGACCGAGCTGCAGGCCCTGGAAGAATCCCTGGCCCAGCTTGAGTTCCGTCGCATGTTCAGCGGCGAGATGGACATGAACAACGCCTACCTGGACATCCAGGCCGGCTCCGGTGGTACCGAAGCGCAGGACTGGGCCAACATCCTGCTGCGCATGTACCTGCGCTGGGCCGACAAGCGTGGTTTCGACGCTACCATCATCGAACTGTCCGAAGGTGAAGTCGCCGGCATCAAGGGTGCCACCGTGCACATCAAGGGCGAGTACGCCTTCGGCTGGCTGCGCACCGAGATCGGCGTGCACCGCCTGGTGCGCAAGAGCCCGTTCGACTCTGGCGCGCGTCGCCACACCTCGTTCTCGGCGGTGTTCGTCTCCCCCGAGATCGACGACAAGGTCGAGATCGAGATCAACCCGTCCGACCTGCGCATCGACACCTACCGCTCCTCCGGTGCCGGTGGTCAGCACGTCAACACCACCGACTCGGCGGTGCGTATCACCCACGTGCCGACCAACACCGTGGTGGCCTGCCAGAACGAACGCTCCCAGCACGCCAACAAGGACACCGCCATGAAAATGCTGCGGGCCAAGTTGTACGAGCTGGAAATGCAGAAGCGCAATGCCGCCTCGCAGGCACTGGAAGACAGCAAGTCGGACATCGGCTGGGGCCACCAGATCCGTTCCTACGTGCTGGATGACTCGCGCATCAAGGACCTGCGTACCGGCGTCGAGCGCAGCGACTGCCAGAAGGTTCTGGACGGCGACCTCGACCAGTACCTGGAAGCGAGCCTCAAGCAGGGGCTGTAAGCCGTACACCACTGCCGCGCTACCTGGCCAACCGCCGGTAGCGCGCGCCCTGCCCGACAAGGGCAACGAATACCTGATGGAAAGAATGACGACATGAGCGACCTCAAGACCGAATCGCAAGACCTGCAACAGGAAGAAAACGCCCTGATCGCCCTGCGCAAGGAAAAACTTGCCGCCGAGCGTGCCAAGGGCAATGCCTTCCCCAACGACTTCCGTCGCGACAGCTACTGCAACGACCTGCAGAAGCAGTACGCGGACAAGACCAAGGAAGAGCTGGAAGCAGCCGCGATCCCGGTCAAGGTTGCCGGCCGTATCATGCTCAACCGTGGCTCGTTCATGGTCATCCAGGACATGACTGGCCGTATCCAGGTCTACGTCAACCGCAAGACCCTGCCGGAAGAGACCCTGGCTGCGGTCAAGACCTGGGACCTGGGCGACATCATCAGCGCCGAAGGCACCCTGGCCCGTTCCGGCAAGGGTGACCTGTACGTCGAGATGACCAACGTGCGCCTGCTGACCAAGTCGCTGCGCCCGCTGCCAGACAAGCACCACGGCCTGACCGACACCGAGCAGCGCTACCGCCAGCGCTACGTCGACCTGATGGTCAACGAAGAAACCCGCCACACCTTCCGTGTGCGTTCGCAGGTGATCTCGCACATCCGCAAGTTCCTCATCGAGCGCGACTTCCTCGAAGTCGAGACGCCGATGCTGCAGACCATTCCTGGCGGTGCCGCGGCCAAACCGTTCGAAACCCACCACAACGCCCTGGACATGGCCATGTTCCTGCGCATCGCGCCTGAGCTGTACCTCAAGCGCCTGGTGGTCGGTGGCTTCGAAAAAGTGTTCGAGATCAACCGCAACTTCCGTAACGAAGGCGTTTCGACGCGTCACAACCCTGAATTCACCATGCTCGAGTTCTACCAGGCCTACGCCGACTACCGCGACAACATGGACCTCACCGAGGAACTGTTCCGCGAGCTGGCGCAGCTGGTGCTGGGCACCACCGACGTACCGTACGGCGACAAGGTGTTCCACTTCGGCGAGCCGTTCGTGCGCCTGTCGGTGTTCGACTCGATCCTCAAGTACAACCCGGAGCTGACCGCTGCCGACCTGCAGGACGTCGACCGTGCCCGCGAGATCGCCAAGAAGGCCGGTGCCAAGGTGCTGGGCCACGAAGGCCTGGGCAAGCTGCAGGTGATGATTTTCGAAGAGCTGGTCGAGCACAAGCTGGAGCAGCCGCACTTCATCACCGAGTACCCGTTCGAAGTCTCGCCGCTGGCCCGTCGCAACGACGACAACCCGTCCGTGACCGACCGTTTCGAGCTGTTCATCGGTGGCCGCGAGATCGCCAACGCCTACTCCGAGCTCAACGATGCCGAAGACCAGGCCGAGCGCTTCCTGGCCCAGGTGGCCGAGAAGGACGCGGGTGACGACGAAGCCATGCACTACGACGCCGACTTTGTTCGCGCCTTGGAATACGGCATGCCGCCGACCGCCGGTGAGGGCATCGGCATCGACCGCCTGGTGATGCTGCTGACCAACTCGCCGTCGATTCGCGACGTGATCCTGTTCCCGCACATGCGCCCACAGGCCTGAGTGAACTGAACAAGCCGCCTTTAGGGGCGGCTTTTTCTTGCCTGTACACTTGTATTGGCTGTACCGGCCTTTTCGCGGGCAAGCCCGCACCCACAGGTTTTTTGCACAGCTCCTGTGGGCTGTGGCGAACCCTGTGGGAGCGGGTTTACCCGCGAAGAGGCCGGCACTGACAAACCACTGTTTGTGAGGTACCCCCGTGACACCCGCAATGGCCCAACAAGGCGCCGCCGGCATCGCCACCGCCGTCGCCGAAAGCGTGCAATACCAGGGTCGCAAGACCGCCCGTCAAGGCAGCGAACAACGCCGCCAGCTGATCCTCGACGCCGCCATGCGCATCGTCGTGCGCGACGGCGTGCGTGGCGTGCGCCACCGTGCAGTGGCCGCCGAAGCCGGTGTGCCGCTGTCGGCCACCACCTACTACTTCAAGGACATCGAGGACCTGCTCACCGATACCTTCGCCCAGTACGTCGAGCGCAGTGCCGACTACATGGCCAAGCTCTGGGCCAACACCGAGGTGGTACTGCGCCAGCTGCTGGCCCAGGGCGATGGCAGCGTGCAGTCGCGGGCGCGGCTGGCCGACGAAATCGCGCGCATGACCGCCGACTATGTCCAGCGCCAGTTGCTTAACCGCCGCGATTTCATGATGGCCGAGCAGGCCTTCCGCCAGGAGGCCCTGCTGTGCCCGCGCTTGGCCGAGCTGGTGTGCGCGCACGAGCAGATTTTGCTGCATGGCGCACGCCAGCTGCTGCAGGTGGTAGGCTCGCAGCAACCGGAACAGGACGCCCAAATGTTGACGGCGATTATCGAGCAGATGGAATATCAGGGCCTGCTCAAGGATGCCGATGCGCAAGCCGATGGGCAGATGCTCGCTATGCTTACCCGTTACCTGCACCTGGTGTTGGCATCGGCCTGAGCTGAGACCGAACTTTCAAGGAGAACCTGATGAAAGCCTGGCGTGTGGTGTTGTTGACGTTGTCATTCCTGCTGCTGGGCGGTTGTCTGGTGACCTTTCATGAGCCGCTGCCGAGCAACCAGGCGGCGCCCAAGGCCTTGCTCGGCAAATGGAGCAGCAAGGACGCCTGGGGCGAACCGCTGAAGCTGACCATCAGCCGCAGCGGTGGCGATGCCTACAAGGCGGTGGCCACGGCCAAGGGCAAGGCGCCCGAGGAATACACGTTTACCGTCTCGCGGCATGGTAACCGCTGGTACCTGTCGGCTGGCGTGCCCAAGCGCCTGGGCGGCAACTTCCTGATCGGTGGATTCGACATCGTCGATGGCAAGGAACTGGTGGTCTACAACCTTGACGTCGAGCAGGTGCAGCAGGCGGTCGACAAGAAGGAATTGAGCGGGCGCAGCACTGAGGTGGCGGAAGAAAATGAACAGGGCGTGCTGATCGACAGCCCGTCGCCGCGCGTGCTGGCCTATCTGGATGATCCGGCCAACTCCGACCTGTTCGTTGAGGTGGCGCGGTTCCAGCGCTCCGGCAAATGACCGAGCTGGCCTCTTCGCGGCTGAAGCCGCTCCCACAGGTTCAGCGCCAGGCTTGAGGCGAGTGATAATCCTGTAGGAGCGGCTTTAGCCGCGAAGGGGCCGGCACAGGTATCTTGTTCTAGAAAGGAGTCCCCGGTGGACGAATACCAGCAAACCATCCGCGCCCTGTCTGACCGCATCGTCGCGGCGCAGACCCCGATCCGGGTCCTGGATGCGGTGAAATGGGACGACAACATTCGCCAGGGCTTCCTCAAGGCCAAGGGCAAGGAGCCACCCGCCGTTAACCGCGATTACTACCTGGCCCGCCCGCTGGCGTTCGACTCCAGCGCGGTGAAGGCCGAGTTCCAGGCCATCGAGCGTGACATCATTCGCCAACTCGGCCAGTTCAACCCGGTCGGGCAGATCATGAAGCGCATGTGCCGCGAGTACCGCATGGTCGTGCGCATGCTCGAAGCCCGCGGTACCGAAGACTTCGGGCTGATCTCCCAGGAACTCTACGGCGCGGCCTCCGATGCCTTCCATGCCGGTGACCCGACCCTGGCCGACCTGGGGCTGATGCTCTCGGACTACCTGAACAACATCGACGGGCGCGGTGACCTCAAGGACGAGCCAAAGAACCTCACTGCCAAAGAGGCCGTGGACATCCTCCAGCGCCGCCTGAACAAAGTGTTTGGCGAAGCCGAAGAAACCATCCGCGTATTCGAGTCGGACGGTATCGTCGCCGATGCTGCGGCCGGCGCCGACTATATCAAGGTGCGTGCCGATGCCATGTTCAACAACCGCGACGTACGTGCGCTGGAGGTGCATGAAGGCCTCGTGCACGTGGGCACCACGCTCAACGGCCTGAACCAGCCGATCTGCACCTTCCTGGCCAAGGGCCCGCCCTCGTCGACGGTGACCCAGGAAGGCCTGGCCATCCTCATGGAGGTGATCGCCTTTGCGTCCTACCCCAGCCGCTTGCGCAAGCTGACCAACCGCACCCGCGCCATCCACATGGTCGAGGAGGGGGCTGATTTCCTGCAGGTGTTCGACTTCTTCCGCGAACAAGGCTTCGAGATGACGCAGAGCTACAGCAACGCCAGCCGGGTGTTCCGCGGCTCGGTGCCCAATGGCCTGCCATTTACCAAGGACTTGTCCTACCTCAAGGGCTTCATCATGGTTTACAACTACATTCAGTTGGCCGTGAAGAAGGGCAAGCTTGAGCAGATTCCGCTGCTGTTCTGCGGCAAGACCACTCTGGAAGACATGCGCACCCTGCGCCAACTGGTCGAGGAGGGGCTGGTGGAGCCACCCAAGTACCTGCCGGAGCAGTTCCGTGACCTCAACGCACTGTCGGCCTGGATGTGCTTCTCCAACTTCCTCAACCACCTGAGCCTGGATCGCATTGAAGCCGACTACGCGAACATTCTCTGAAGGCTGCCGCCTGCTCGTCCTGGGCCTGCTCATGCTCGGGCTGGGCGGTTGCAGCAGCTTGCTGTTTTACCCGGAACCTGGCGAGCCGTTCACTCCGCAGCGGGCCAAGCTGGAGTACCGCGACATCACACTCACCACCGCCGATGGCCTGCGCCTGCATGGCTGGTGGCTGCCGGCCAAGGCTGGGGTGGAGGTGAAAGGGACGGTGCTGCACCTGCACGGCAATGGCGGCAACCTGCCAGGCCACCTGGGCGGCAGCTACTGGCTGCCGGAGCAGGGTTATCAGGTGCTGATGATCGATTACCGTGGCTATGGCCTGTCGGAGGGCTCGCCGAGCTTGCCCGAGGTCTACCAGGACATCGCTGCGGCGATGGCGTGGCTGGACCAGGCACCTGAGGTCAAGGGCAAGCCCCTGGTGCTACTCGGCCAGAGCCTCGGTGGGGCAATGGCGATCCATTACCTGGCGCAGCACCCAGATCAGCGCCAGCGCTTCAGTGCCTTGGTGTTCGACGGCGTGCCGGCCAGTTACCGAGGTGTCGGCCGCTATGCCCTGAGTACTTCGTGGATGACCTGGCCGCTGCAGGTGCCGCTGTCCTGGCTGGTGCCGGACGGCGACAGTGCGATCCGATCGATCGGGCAACTTAGCAGCCCGCCGAAGCTGTTTTTCCACAGCATCGACGACGCCCTGGTGCCGATGGACAACGGTATCCGCCTGTACCAGAACGCGCCGGCCCCGAGGGTGCTGCAACTGACCCGTGGCGGCCATGTGCAGACCTTCGCCGACCCGGTGTGGCGCCAGGTGATGCTGCGCTTCCTGGATGACCCCAGCCATTTCAACGGCCTGCGGCGGCTTGCCGAAGTGCCCAACTACCCTGACGAGAAGAACCAGCAATGAGTGAAGAACGCAACGCCATCCCGCTGATCCTGACCGGCGTCGGCAGCATCATCGTGACGGTGGGAGCCCTCTGGTACTACGGCTACCTGCATTTCGCCAAACCTGAGGATGCGCTGCTGCTGCAGGACTTCACCATGCTCAAGACCATCCCTGGCGAAGACTACAAGGTCTCGCTGGACCCGGCACCGCAGGTGGCCCAGTGCGTGGATGGCGTGCTGGTGCTGTTCGATACCGAACAGAAAGGCCTGACCGGCGTGCTGGTGGACAGCCGCAAGCGCGCGGTGCGTTGCATGGGCGAGGAGACCCCGAAGCAGGTGCAGTGAGGGTTGACGTGGGGGTTTTGGCGCCTGTGAGATCGAGCGCCGCCCGCGCGGCGCATCGCGGATAAATCCGCTCCTACATCTGTTGCAACGTGCCGAACCTGTTAAGCCATGGTCGCCTGCCCTCGCGCATCTCTTGAGCCGTGTAAACCGGCTGACAACCATGGCCTCACAGGCATGGCCACGTTGCAACAAATGTAGGAGCGGATTTATCCGCGATGCGCCGCGCGGGCGGCGCTCGATCTCACAGCCGCTACCCCTCTCAAGACATGAGCCCAGGCGCCCAAAGAAAAGCCCCGCATTGATCGCGGGGCTTGTCACTTGCGCTAACCGGACTTACTGGCTGACTTGGCTCACCGAACGCGGTGCCACCGGCTGGTTGTCGTTGGAAATGGTCACCTCCACCCGGCGGTTCTGCGCACGGCCCGAGTTGCTGCCGTTGTCCGCAATCGGGTATTCCTTGCCATAACCCTGGGCAACGATGCGTGCCGGGTCTACGCCTGCGCGGACCAGCGCCATGCGCACGCTGGCGGCGCGGCGTTCGGACAGGCCCTGGTTGTAGTTGGCCGAACCGACGCTGTCGGTGTAGCCCTCGACGATCACCTTGCGCTCTGGGTTTTCCTGAAGGAACTGGGCCAGTTTGGTGATGTTCGGGTAGGCATTGCTCTTGAGGTTGGCCTTGTTGAAGTCGAACAGCACGTCACCGAAGGTCACCAGGGTGCCGCGGTCGGTCTGCTTGGCGTTCAGGCTTTCCTGCAGCTTGGCGATCTGCGCGTCGCGGGCATCGAGCTTGGCCTGGGCACGCTGGGCCGAGGCATTCTTCAGCTCGTTTTCGGCGGTGCGCAGGGCGATGGTTTCTTTCGCCACCTCGATGCGCTGGTTGGTCAGGTAGGCCAGTTGGTCGACCTTCTTGCTGTCTTCACGGTCCATGAAGGCCTTGTCGGACTTGTTCAGCCAGTCCTGGGCATCCTTGGTCTCCAGCGCGGCAACCTTGCTCGACTGCGGGTCGCTCTGCAGTGCCGAGAAGTTGGTGCGCGCCGACTCCAGGTTGGGGTTCGGGTCGTGGGAGCAGGCGGCGAGGCCGACGCTGAGGGCCAACAGGGCGGGAATCATGACGTAGTTGCGCATAGTGTTCATCCTTTGATCAGTTGCGAAGGCTTGGGTTGGCATGGCGGCGCTCATTGAGCGCTGCGCAAGCCTTCCTGACGTACGTCCTGAACGCCCTGGCGGGCATCCTGCACGGCCTTCTGGGCCTTGGCTGCCTGGGCCTTGCGTTCGGCGACGCGGGCATCCCATTCGGCCTGCTCGGCCAGCAGCTTGGCTTCGTCGTACTTCTTGTCGTGCATGGCGATTTCCGCCTGCTTGAACTTGTCCTGGGCCGCTTTCATCTCCACTGCGGCGAACTCGGTGCCCCCCGCGCTGACGGCGGAGTTCACGGCGGACTGGGTAACGGCGTACTGCTCGGTGGGCGGTTTGCCCGCACAGCCGGCCAGGACCAGGCTACTGCCGAGGGCCAGCGCGGCCAGCTTGAGCCCGCGCACGTGGGTGGATGAGGGTTTTGCAGTGCGGGTCTTCATGGTGGTCAGCTCCATTGGGTCACTCCTGATAACGACGATGTCCGTAGCAGTCCATCGCTCAATCCCTGACATTGCCTGCGCTTTGCGCTTCACGATGCACCTGGGCAGGTGTGCAGGGTTTTAGCGTGATGGCTATTGGCTGGGACTTGACCTTTTTTTGAATAGTTCAGAAAAAAGTTGCCAAGGCTACGTATCTGTTTCTGACTAATTGGTCAGCAGGATTGGCCCGGAACTTTCAATGCTCGGAGGGGTATTCCAGGCCTGTTGCAGGCCTGGAACAAGGTGCTGGCAGGTCAGTTTCCGCTGTCGTCGCCCGTGTTGCTGAGGTCGTGCAGGTGCCGCCGCGAAAGGGCCAGAAAACGTGGCGTCGGGCCGACGTCTTCAAACAAGGGGTCACCTTCTTCGTCCGTGGCGATGACCTTGCGGCCCTGCACGTAAGGGAAGCTGGCTTCCAGCTCCTCCAGCGCGGCGGCGACCAGTTCGCCGAGCAATTCCTCGGCGGTGCGCTTGGGGTACATGTCGATCAAGGCCGCCAGCCGCGCTTCGGACTCCAGGTCCAGGTGCAAGGCGTGGCCGGTGGGGCTCAGGGTGCCGGTGGCATTCTGTTCCCAGTGCTGGGCGAGTTCGCGGATTTTCATGATGACCTCTGTCAACGCCAGAAAAGGCTGCATTGCATCGGACTGCTGTGCCTTAACTTTAGTTTGCTTTGCGCGATCGCGGCTTGCCATTACGTCCCGGCAGTGGGCACTCTTGGGCCAGTGCTGTTTCCTGAGCAGTGCGCGGGCGAGCCGCGCCGAAGAGAGGGCCAATGACTGATATCGATGTGCGCTTGCGTGAAGATGTCCATGTGTTGGGGGAGTTGCTCGGCGAGACCATTCGCCAGCAGCACGGTGATGCGTTCCTGCAGAAGATCGAGGGTATCCGCCACAGTGCCAAGGCCGACCGCCGTGGAGCTGGCGAGCAGTTGAGCTCGACCCTCGCCGACCTCGCCGAAGAGGACCTGCTGCCGGTGGCACGGGCATTCAACCAGTTCCTCAACCTGGCCAACATGGCCGAGCAGTATCAGCTGATCCGCCGCCGCGATGCTGGCCAGCCAGAACCGTTCGAAGCGCGGGTATTGCCCGAGCTGCTGGCGCGGCTGAAGCAGGCCGGGCACAAGGATGATGCCTTGGCCCGGCAATTGGCCAAGCTCGATATCCAGCTGGTGCTTACCGCGCACCCAACCGAAGTGGCGCGGCGCACGTTGATCCAGAAATACGATGCCATCGCCGGCCAGCTGGCCGTGCAGGACCACCGCGACCTGACCCCCGCCGAGCGCCAGCAGGTACGTGAACGTCTGCGCCGGCTGATCGCCGAGGCCTGGCACACCGAGGAAATCCGCCGCACCCGGCCAACCCCGGTGGACGAGGCCAAATGGGGCTTCGCGGTGATCGAGCACTCGCTGTGGCAGGCCATTCCCAACCACTTGCGCAAGGTCGACAAGGCACTGTTCGAAGCCACCGGGCTGCGCCTGCCGCTGGAAGCCGCACCCATCCGCTTCGCCTCGTGGATGGGCGGCGACCGTGATGGCAACCCCAATGTCACGGCCGCGGTGACCCGTGAGGTGCTGCTGCTGGCCCGCTGGATGGCGGCCGACCTGTTCCTGCGTGATGTAGATGCGCTGGCCGCCGAGCTCTCCATGCAGCAGGCCAGCCAGGCACTACGTGAGCGTGTGGGCGACAGTGCCGAGCCGTACCGGGCCGTCCTCAAGCAGTTGCGTGACCGCCTGCGGGCCACCCGCGTCTGGGCCCATGCTGCACTGACGAGCAGCCAGCCGGCCAGCGCCGAGGTGCTGGTGGACAATCGCGACCTCATCGCCCCGCTGGAGCTGTGCTACCAGTCATTGCATGAGTGCGGCATGGGCGTGATCGCCGATGGCCCGCTGCTCGACAGCTTGCGCCGGGCGGTGACCTTTGGCCTGTTCCTCGGCCGCCTGGATGTGCGCCAGGACGCTGCCCGGCACTGTGATGCACTGGCTGAAATCACGGATTACCTGGGCTTGGGCAGTTATGCCGACTGGGACGAAGAGCGCCGTATCGAATTCCTTCAGGCGGAGCTCAAGAACCGTCGGCCTCTATTGCCTGCGCACTTCAAACCCCAGGCAGAGACTGCTGAAGTGCTTGCCACTTGCCGTGAGATCGCCGCTGCACCGGGCGCCTCGCTGGGTTCCTACGTGATCTCGATGGCGGGCGCGGCCTCCGATGTGCTGGCCGTGCAGTTGCTGCTCAAGGAAGCCGGCCTGACCCGGCCGATGCGCGTGGTGCCGCTGTTCGAAACCTTGGCCGACCTGGACAACGCGGGCCCTGTGATGCAGCGCCTGCTTGGCCTGCCGGGCTACCGCGCCAGCCTGCGTGGGCCGCAGGAAGTAATGATCGGTTATTCCGACTCGGCCAAGGACGCTGGCACCACGGCGGCCGCCTGGGCCCAGTACCGCGCCCAGGAAAACCTGGTGCGCATCTGCCGCGAGCATCAGGTCGAGCTGCTGCTGTTCCACGGCCGCGGTGGCACCGTTGGGCGTGGCGGCGGCCCGGCCCATGCGGCGATCCTGTCGCAGCCGCCAGGCTCTGTGGCAGGGCGCTTCCGCACCACCGAGCAGGGTGAGATGATCCGCTTCAAGTTCGGCTTGCCGGGCATCGCCGAGCAGAACCTCAACCTTTACCTGGCCGCCGTGCTCGAAGCCACCTTGCTGCCGCCGCCGCCACCAGAGCCAGCCTGGCGCGCACTGATGGACCAGCTGGCGGCCGATGGCCTGAAGGCCTACCGCGGCGTGGTACGGGAAAACCCTGATTTCGTCGAATACTTCCGCCAGTCGACCCCCGAGCAGGAGCTGGGCCGCTTGCCGCTGGGCAGCCGCCCGGCCAAGCGCCGTGCCGGTGGCATCGAGAGCCTGCGGGCGATCCCGTGGATCTTCGGCTGGACCCAGACACGCCTGATGCTGCCTGCCTGGCTGGGGTGGGAAACCGCCCTGAGCAATGCCCTGGCGCGTGGCCAAGGCGAGCTGCTGGCGCAGATGCGCGAGCGGTGGCCGTTCTTCCGCACCCGCATCGACATGCTGGAAATGGTCCTGGCCAAGGCTGACGCGGAAATTGCCAAGGCCTACGACGAACGTCTAGTGCAACCAGGGTTGCTTCCTTTAGGTGCGCACCTGCGCGACCTATTGTCGCAGTCTTGTCAGGTGGTATTGGGCCTGACCGGGCAGCCGGTGCTACTGGCGCACAGCCCTGAGACCCTGGAATTCATCAGCCTGCGCAATACCTATCTGGACCCGCTGCACCGCCTGCAGGCCGAATTGCTGGCCCGTTCGCGCAGCCGCGAAGCCGCTCTGGACAGCCCGTTGGAGCAGGCCTTGCTGGTGACCGTGGCAGGTATTGCCGCAGGCCTGCGCAATACCGGTTGAGGCCAGCGGGTGCGGCCCTTCGCCGTCGGCACGAAAGGGGCCTGAGCAGGACGATGAGGGTGGTTGCGCCGGGCGCAACCACCTGCAGCTCTGCCGGGAAATGACGCAATGCTGCAACTTTGGGACGCTTGTCTGGCTGCCGGGCGCTGTGTATCTTGAGCAGCCTTTTGACCGATTTATGGTCATACCCGATTTTCCGGACTTGGCCTCGATTGCCGAATCCATTGAATTTCATAAAAAAATTTGAGGAGCACGAGATGCGCGTAATTCTGCTGGGAGCTCCCGGGGCCGGTAAAGGTACTCAGGCAAAGTTCATCACCGAGAAGTTCGGTATTCCACAGATCTCCACCGGTGACATGCTGCGTGCCGCCGTCAAGGCCGGTACCCCACTGGGCCTGGAACTGAAGAACGTCATGGATGCCGGCCAGCTGGTTTCCGACGAGCTGATCATCAGCCTGGTCAAGGAGCGCATCGCCCAGCCGGATTGCGCCAATGGCTGCCTGTTCGACGGCTTCCCGCGTACCATTCCGCAGGCCGAAGCCATGGTTGCTGCAGGCGTGGATATCGACGCCGTGGTCGAAATCGCCGTCGACGACGAAGAAATCGTCGGCCGCATGGCTGGCCGCCGTGTGCACCTGGCTTCGGGCCGCACCTACCACATTCAGTACAACCCGCCGAAAGTGGAAGGCAAGGACGACGTCACCGGCGAAGACCTGATCCAGCGCGACGACGACAAGGAAGAAACCGTGCGTCACCGCCTGTCGGTCTACCACAGCCAGACCAAGCCGCTGGTGGACTTCTACCAGAAGCTGTCGGCCGCCAACGCCGGCAAGCCGAAGTACAGCCACATCGAAGGCGTCGGCTCGGTCGAGTCGATCACCGCCAAGGTGCTGGCAGCGCTGAGCTGAGCCATCACCGTGCGTCACGACGGCCCGCTTGCGGGCCGTTGTCGTTTATACTGCCGCTCTTTTTCCCTAGCACCTGGATACCCGTTCGATGACCACCCTGCTGGCCCTGGATACCGCCACCGAAGCCTGTTCCGTCGCGCTGCTGCATGACGGCAAGGTAACCAGCCATTACGAGGTGATCCCGCGCATGCATGCGCAGAAGCTGCTGCCGATGATCAAGCAACTGCTGGCGGACTCGGGCGTTGCGCTGAATGCACTGGATGCCATCGCCTTTGGCCGTGGCCCGGGCGCCTTCACCGGTGTGCGCATCGCCATCGGTGTGGTGCAAGGCCTGGCGTTTGCGCTGGAGCGCCCGGTGCTGCCAGTGTCGAACCTGGCCGCGCTGGCCCAGGGCGCGCTGCGCGAGCACGGTGCGCAACAGGTGGCAGCAGCCATCGATGCGCGCATGGATGAGGTGTACTGGGGTTGCTACAAGGCCGAAGCCGGCGAGATGCGCCTGCAGGGCCAGGAAGCAGTCCTGCCGCCCGAGCGCGTGGCCTTGCCTGATGGCAGCTGCGGTGACTGGTTCGGTGCCGGCACCGGCTGGGGCTATGCCGAGCGCCTGGCGGTGCAGGCCAGCGCCAGCAACCCTGCGGCACTGCCCAATGCGCTGGACATCCTCAGCCTGGCCAGCTTCGCCTGGGCGCGTGGCGAGGCCATCGTCGCCGAACAGGCGCAACCGGTTTACTTGCGCGATAATGTAGCCACACCCAAAGCGCGCTGAGTGCTGTTCGTCGGTTATCGCGGTTGACGATAAAACCTTCGGCGCAAACTGTGGTCCAGTTATCACTCGAGCATTAGCGATGGATCCCTGATGCTGCTAAATTGCCATCATTGGTCCTGAGTGCTCACACCATGCGTATCGACGGTTTCTCATCGCAGTCCTACCCGCTCAAGCGCACGCCGCGCAAGGCAGCGGTGCGCGACGAGAGTGTCGACGATGCCGAGTTGATCGAGGAAAGCGAAGTCACCCAGGAGGCAGCTGCTCTTCGTCGCCCGGCAGGCCTGCCGGCGCGCCAGCAGGACAGGGTATTCCCCCGTGCCCGTGACCGGCGCACCGCCACTGCGTTGGCCAGCTACCTCAGCACGGCCGGTTTTACGGATTGGGACATGGAAGTGCTGGGGCTCGACCTGTACATTTGAGGGATGAATCCGTCACCCCTGCCTTACTTCGTGGGTTGTCCGTCCTGGAGCGAAAACGCCTGGCGCGATTACCTGTATCCCGCCGACGCGACCACTAACGAAATGCTTGGCTACTACAGCCAGGTGTTCAACGCCGTCGAGGGCAATACCACGTTCTACGCCCGCCCTTCACCCGGCACCATTGCGCGCTGGGCGCAGGTCATGCCTGCGCACTTCCGCTTCACAGCCAAGTTTCCCGGGGACATCAGCCACGAGGGGGACCTGCGTGATCAGCTGGAGCCTGCCTTTGATTTCACCCGTCTGATGGCACCACTGGGCCAGCGTGTATCGCCGTACTGGCTGCAGTTGCCGGCCAGGTTCAGCCCCGCACGGCTCGGCGAGCTGTGCCACTTCCTAGATGAAATCGGCGTGCCGGTGGCCGTGGAAGTGCGCAACCCGGCGTTCTTCGCCAAGGGCGAGGAAGAGCGGTTGCTCAACCGCCTGTTGCATGAGCGTGGCGTGGAGCGCATCTGCCTCGACCCCCGCGCCCTGTTCAATTGCACCTCTCGCGACCCTGCCGTGCTGCACGCGCAGTCGAAAAAGCCCAAGGTGCCACCGCGCCCCGCTGCCTTCAGCCAGCACCCACAGGTGCGCTTCATCGGTCATCCGGAGCTTGCGGCCAACGAAACTTTCCTCACCCCTTGGGTGGACAAGGTCGCCGCCTGGATCGAGGAAGGGCGCAGCCCCTATGTGTTCCTGCACACCTCCGACAACCGCCAGGCCGCCGCGTTGGCTCAGCGCTTCCACCAGCGGCTGATGACCCGTTTGCCTGGCTTGGCACCTTTGCCTGAATTGCCGCGCGCCCCCGAGGTCGAACAACTGGGGCTACTCTGACCATTCCCTGCCCCCGGAGGTTGTGACCATGGATGTACAGACCCTGCGAGCCGAAGCCTTCAAGGCACTGCACGAGCGCGATGGCGCCTTCGTCATCCCCAACCCCTGGGATGCAGGTTCTGCCAAGCTGCTGGCCAGCCTCGGCTTTGAAGCGTTGGCCACCACCAGTGCGGGCCTGGCCTTCAGCCTCGGGCGACCGGATGCCGAAGGCGCCTTGAGCCTGGATGAAACCTTGGGCAATGCCGGGGTGATCGTCGATGCCACACCTTTGCCGGTGGCCGCCGACCTGGAAAACGGCTTCGGCGACCTGCCCGAGGACTGCGCCCAGACCATCCTGCGTGCCGCCGAGACGGGGCTGGTAGGCGGTTCGATCGAAGATGCCAGTGGCCGGGCCGACGCTCCGATCTATGACTTCGAACTGGCCGTGGCACGGGTACGGGCTGCTGTGCAAGCTGCCCGCAGCCTGCCATTCCCGTTCACCTTGTGTGCCCGTGCGGAAAACCTGCTGCACGGGCGCATGGACCTGGACGACACCATCCTGCGCCTGCAGGCCTTCGCCGAAGCGGGGGCCGACGTGCTCTATGCCCCCGGGCTGCGCAGTGTCGATGAGGTGCGCGCGGTGGTACAGGCCGTGGCGCCGAAACCGGTCAACGTGCTGATGGGGCTGGCCGGTGTGCCGCTGAGCGTCAATCAGTTGCAGGACCTGGGCGTGCGCCGCATCAGTGTTGGCTCGTCACTGGCCCGTGCGGCGCTGGGCGCGTTTCAGCGTGCGGCACTGGAAATCCGTGATCAGGGCACCTTCAGCTACGGCGAGCAGGCTTTGCCGTTCGCCCAGCTCAACGACCTGTTCCGTCGCTGAGGCAAGATGCGCGCAGTAATGCTGCTGTGCGGGGGGCTGGCGCTCACGGTGGCCCTGGCCTGGCAATTCGGCTGGCGCCTGCCGGATGCCTGGAACCCTTGGGCGACCCTGGATGTAAGCCAGCCGCCGAACTGGCTGACGCGCTACAAGCTGTCGCGGCTGCGCAACGACCCAGGTCTGTGCCGCCAGGCGCTGGAAAGCTCTGGCCTGCGCTACCGCGCGCAAGCCGACAGTACACCATCGGCCAGTTGCCCATTGCAGAACGTATGGCGCATCGAGCAAGGCCAAGCCCGGCTTAGCAGCCGTTTTCTCGCCAGCTGCCCATTGGCAGTGGCGTATGCACTGTTCGAGCAGCATGGGCTGCAAGCGGCTGCGCAGCGGGTATTCGGCCAGCCTGTTGCTCAGGTGGATCATCTGGGCAGCTTTGCCTGCCGCAATATCTACAACCGCAAGCAGGGGCGCCTGAGCCAGCACGCCACGGCCAACGCGCTGGATATCAGCGGTTTTCGCCTGCAGGACGGGCAGCGCATCGTGCTGGCGCGGGACTGGCAGGCGGGCGGGCAGAAGGGGGAATTTCTAAGGCAGGTGCGGCAAGCGGCCTGCGACAGTTTCAGCACCGTGCTGGGGCCGGACTACAACGCCGCTCACCACAATCACTTTCATCTGGACATGGGGCGCTGGCAGGTTTGCCGCTGAACTCAGGCGTGCACGCGAACGTTGTTCAGCACCACCGGGCGTGCCCAGTGCATGTCGAATGCCAGCTCGCTCTGCTGCTTGGCCATGGTCGCCTCGTCGTACGGCTCCGGCGCGGGGTCGAGCAGGTCCATCTCGAATTCGGCAATCGGCAGGTGCAGCGGGCGGGGGGAGGGGGCCGGGCCGGGTTCTGCGAGCGGGTGGCCCTGGCTCATGACAACGGGGCGCAGCCAGTTGTTGCTGATGTCGAGCTGGCGCTGTTGCTGGATCATCTCGGCCACGCTGAACGGCTCCGGTGCCGGCTCCAGCAGATGGGCTTCAAGCTCGGCCTTGGGCAGGAACAATGGCTCGGGCGGCGCGACGATGGTGTCCTGCACCGGGCAGGCGCGCTGGGTTTCGATCATGGCCAGGGCCTTGGCCCCGCCGATCGGCTCGCCGCTGGCCTGGTCGTACTGGACCATGGCCTGGCTGACGCTGTCGGGTTCTTCCGCGTGCTGTTCGGCCATCGCGCGGGCAAAGAAATCCTGCCACAGGTGGCTGACGCCCCCGAGTGCCTGGGTATTTTGCCGACCGTAGTTGCCGACAGGCGACAGGTAGGTCAAACCGATGGGAAGAGTTTCTGACATGGCAGTCGTACGCGCTGTGCTCTGGCAGAATAGCGGGATATTGCCTGTATCGGCCGTGGCCGATTATTCATTAAGGGCTTCTTCCATTTTTTCGGGTACGGGTTGCGATGCAAGAGCAGGAACAGGGCACAGGTCTGAGAGTCGAGGCGTTAGCACCGGAATATGCCGCGCAGGCCAACGCATGGGCCGAGCGCCTGGGGCTTCCACGGGTGGATGACGCGGCCGGGTTTGCCGTGCAGGTCGGTGCTGACGGCTTGCAGATCCAGCAACTTGGGCCGCAGGCGCCGGGGCCGGTGCGCGTCGACTTTGTAGAGGGCCAGGCGGCACATCGTCGCCAGTTCGGCGGCGGCAACGGGCAGATGATTGCCAAGGCGGTCGGTATTGCCCAGGGCGTGCGTCCCCAAGTGCTGGATGCCACGGCAGGTTTGGGCAAGGACGCGTTCGTGCTGGCCAGCCTGGGTTGCCAGATGACCCTGATCGAGCGCCAGCCGCTGATCGCAGCGTTGCTCGAAGATGGCTTGGCGCGCGCCAGGGCCGATGACGAGGTAGGGCCTATCGTCGGGCGTATGCGTCTGCTTACCGGCAACGCCATCGAGCGCATGCGTGCATGGGAGGGCGAGCCGCCGCAGGTGATCTACCTCGACCCGATGTTCCCGCACCGCGACAAGAGCGCATTGGTGAAGAAAGAAATGCGGGTGTTCAGGCCTCTGGTCGGTGATGACATGGATGCGCCAGCCCTGCTCGAAGCAGCCTTGGCGCTGGCCAGCCACCGGGTGGTGGTGAAGCGGCCACGCAAGGCACCGATCATCGACGGGCCGAAGCCAAGCCATAGCCTGGAAGGCAAGTCGAGCCGGTATGACATTTATCCAAAGAAGGCCCTGAAGGCCTGATCACCTGCACGCTCCTACAGGTACTGCGCGATCCCTGTAGGAGCGGCTTTAGCCGCGAAGAGGCCGTCACAGGCTGACTCAGGCCTTGAACGCCCGGATGAACACCCCGACCACTTCGCGCACATGTGCCTCGGCTTCATCCCCTTCCAGAGGCTCGGCACAGCCCAGTAGCAAGCGGTAATCCGGCGCGCCCTTGACCAGGCAGAAGAAGTGCTCAGCCGCACTCAACGGATTTGCAATCCGCAGCAACCCGCGCTCGTCGATCCCGCGCAACAGCGCTTCCATCCCCGCCAGCACGCGCTTGGGCCCGGCTTCGTAGAAGTACTCGCCAAACCTCGGGTCCTGGCTGCCCAGTGCCATGATCAGCCGGCTGAGCTTGACTGCCTCGTCGCTACTGATCAGCGCCTGGAAGCTACGGCCGATATTCAGCAGCACTTGCTCCACCGGCGCACCTTCCGGGTACTCGAACATCAGGTCGGGTAACTGATTCTGGCAGGTCGCCATGACCGCCGAACCGAATAGCGTCTGTTTGTCGGTGAAGTGGCTGTAGACCGTGAGCTTTGAAACACCTGCCGCCGCAGCGACCGCATCCATGCTGGTGTTGGCATAGCCAAGGCTGAGGAACAGGGCCTTGGCGGCTTCGAGGATGGCCTCGCGCTTGGCCGGGTCCTTGGGCCGCCCCGGGCCGTTGGGTGCGTCGTTGGACATTGGAATCCGCATCTGGTTGAAGGGGCGCCCATCTTACCGGCTCGAACGGCTTCCGGCTGTAGGTCGCGACCATCGTGAATGTTGATTTTCTTTCCGACGCTGGCTTCCCGGCCTCGGTTCCCTGATTTAATATACTCGCCAGTATAAATATTCGATGTGCACTTCGCGAAAGGATTCATCATGTTGCGCCATGCCTTGTCCCTCGCCCTGCCCGCTACTGCCGCGCTGTTGCTGGCAGCCTGCGGCCAGGAAGCCGCCGCGCCTGCCGCGCCGCGCCCGGCCCTGGTGGTCCAGCCGCAGCCGGCCGAAGCCGCTGCTGACAGTTACCCCGGCGAAGTGCGTGCGCGCTTCGAGCCCGAGCTGGCCTTCCGCATTGGCGGCAAGGTCAGCAAGCGCCTGGTGGAGGAGGGGCAGCGAGTCAAGGCTGAGCAGCCGCTGGCCGAGCTCGACCCGCAGGACGTGCGCCTGCAGCTGGAGGCCAACCGCGCCCAGTTGGCGGCAGCCGAAGCTAACCTGTCGCTGGTACGCACCGAACGCGACCGCTACCAGAAGCTGCTGGATCGGCAGATGGTCAGCCACTCCCAGTACGACAACGCAGAAAACCTCTACCGCGCTGGCCTGGCCCGCCTGAAACAGGCCAAAGCTGAATACGACGTGGCCGGCAACCAGGCTGATTACGCGGTGTTGCGTGCGCCGCAGGCAGGCCTGATCGCCAAGCGTCAGGTGGAAGTCGGCCAGGTGGTTGCAGCCGGGCAAACCGTGTTCACACTCGCCGCCGACGGTGAGCGTGAAGTGGCCATCGGTCTGCCGGAGCAGCAGTTCGCCCGCTTTGCCGTGGGCCAGGATGTCAGCATCGAATTGTGGTCGCACCCCGACCAGCGCTTCCCGGGGCGTATTCGCGAGCTGTCACCTGCAGCCGACCCGCGTTCACGCACCTTCGCCGCACGGATTGCCTTCAGCTCGGCCAAGGTGCCAGCCGAACTCGGCCAGAGTGCGCGGGTGTTCATTGCCCATGACGGGGTGATCCCACTGGCAGTGCCGCTGTCGGCAGTCACCGCCGAAAACGGCCAGGCCTATGTCTGGCGCGTCAACAAGGACAGCCGCCTGGAGCGGGCCATGGTGCGCCTTGGCCCTTATGGCAGTGAAACCGTGCCGGTGCTCGAAGGCCTTGCTCCAGGCGACTGGGTGGTCGCCGCCGGCGGCCATGTGCTGCGCGAGGGGCAAGAGGTGCGGCCGGTGGACCGTACCAACCGTGTGGTGAACCTGACGGTCAAGGAGTAAGTCCCGATGGGTTTCAACCTTTCCGCCTGGGCGCTGCGCAATCGCCAGATCGTGCTGTTCCTGATGATTCTGCTGGCTGCCATTGGCGCGATGTCCTACACCAAGCTGGGGCAGAGCGAAGATCCGCCATTCACCTTCAAGGCCATGGTCATCCGCACCCTGTGGCCGGGCGCCACGGCCGAGGAAGTCTCGCGCCAGGTCACTGAACGCATCGAGAAGAAGCTGATGGAGACCGGCGAGTACGAGAAGATCGTCTCGTTCTCGCGCCCGGGCGAGTCGCAGGTGACCTTCATGGCCCGCGATTCGCTTCACTCCAAAGACATCCCCGAGCTGTGGTACCAGATCCGCAAGAAGGTCGCGGACATCCGCCATACCTTGCCACCAGAGATTCAGGGGCCGTTCTTCAACGACGAATTCGGCACCACCTTCGGCAATATCTATGCGCTGACCGGCGCCGGCTTCGATTACGCGGTGCTCAAGGACTATGCCGACCGTATCCAGATCCAGCTGCAGCGGGTCAAGGACGTAGGCAAGGTCGAGCTGATCGGCCTGCAGGACGAGAAGATCTGGATCGAGCTGTCCAACCTCAAGCTGGCCACCCTGGGTGTGCCACTGGAGGCGGTACAGCAGGCGCTGCGTGAGCAGAACGCAGTCAGCACTGCCGGTTTCTTCGAGACTCCCAGCGAGCGCTTGCAATTGCGTGTGAGCGGGCGCTTCGACAGCGTTGATCAGATTCGCCAGTTCCCCATCCGGGTGGGCGATCGCACCTTCCGCATCGGCGATGTGGCCGACGTGCACCGTGGCTTCAATGACCCGCCCGCGCCACGCATGCGCTTCATGGGCGAGGACGCCATCGGCCTGGCGGTGTCGATGAAGGATGGCGGCGACATTCTGGTGCTGGGCAAGGCGCTGGAGGGTGAGTTCGAGCGCCTGGCGCGCAACCTGCCGGCTGGCATGGAGCTGCGCAAGGTGTCGGACCAGCCTGCAGCGGTCAAGGCCGGTGTCGGCGAGTTTGTCCAGGTGCTGATCGAGGCGCTGGTGATCGTATTGCTGGTGAGTTTCTTCTCCCTCGGCCTGCGCACTGGCCTGGTGGTGGCGCTGGCCATCCCCCTGGTATTGGCCATGACGTTCGCCGCCATGCACTACTTCGGCATTGGCCTGCACAAGATTTCGCTGGGCGCGCTGGTGCTGGCACTGGGGCTGTTGGTGGATGACGCGATCATTGCCGTGGAGATGATGGCGATCAAGATGGAGCAAGGCTTCGACCGCCTCAAGGCGGCCAGCTACGCCTGGACCAGCACCGCCTTCCCGATGCTTACCGGTACGCTGATCACGGCGGCAGGCTTCCTGCCGATCGCCACGGCGGCATCAAGCACTGGCGAGTACACCCGCTCGATCTTCCAGGTGGTGACTATCGCGTTGCTGACCTCGTGGGTCGCGGCCGTGGTCTTCGTGCCTTACCTGGGCGAACGGCTGCTGCCGGACCTGGCCAAGCTGCATGCCGCCCGCCATGGCAAGGACGGGCATGCCCCCGACCCGTACGGCACGCCGTTCTACCAGCGCGTGCGGCGTGTGGTGGAGTGGTGCGTGCGGCGGCGCAAGACGGTGATCCTGCTGACCATCGCCGCCTTTGTTGGCAGCATCCTGCTGTTCCGCTTCGTGCCCCAGCAGTTCTTCCCCGCTTCCGGGCGCCCGGAGCTGATGGTCGACCTGAAGCTCGCCGAAGGCGCCTCGCTGGCCAATACCGCCGAGCGGGTCAAGCAGCTGGAAGCGGTGCTCAAGCAGCAGGATGGCATCGACAACTACGTGGCCTATGTGGGCACTGGTTCGCCTCGCTTCTACCTGCCGCTGGACCAACAACTGCCGGCGGCCAGCTTTGCCCAGTTCGTGGTGCTGGCCAAGTCGATGGAAGACCGCGAGCGCCTGCGCAGCTGGCTGATCGACACCGTCGACCAGCAGTTCCCCGACCTGCGCGCTCGCGTCACGCGTCTGGAGAACGGCCCGCCCGTGGGCTACCCGGTGCAGTTCCGGGTTACCGGCGAGCATATCGAGAAGGCCCGTGCCCTGGCCCGCGAAGTGGCGGACAAGGTGCGTGAGAACCCGCATGTGGTCAACGTGCACCTGGATTGGGAAGAGCCGAGCAAGGCGGTATTCCTTGAGATCGATCAGGACCGTGCCCGCGCCCTGGGCGTGAGTACCGCACAGCTGTCGAGCTTCTTGCAGAGCTCGCTGACCGGCACCACGGTCAGCCAGTACCGCGAGGACAACGAACTGATCGAGATCCTCCTGCGTGGCACCCCGCAGGAGCGTGGCGAACTGGGCAACCTCGGCAGCCTGGCGCTGCCTACCAACAATGGCCAGAGCGTGGCGCTGTCGCAGGTGGCAACGCTGGAATATGGCTTTGAGGAAGGCATCATCTGGCACCGCAACCGGCTGCCGACGGTGACCGTGCGTGCCGACATCTATGACAAGGAGCAGCCGGCCACGCTGGTGAAGCAGATCCTGCCGACCTTGCAGGAGATCAAGGCCAAGCTGCCGGATGGGTACCTGCTGGAAGTGGGCGGCACGGTGGAAGACGCCGAGCGCGGGCAAAAGTCGGTGAACGCCGGCATGCCGCTGTTCATCGTGGTGGTGCTGAGCCTGCTGATGATCCAGTTGCGCAGCTTCTCGCGCACGGTGATGGTGTTCCTCACCGCGCCGTTGGGGCTGATTGGCGTGACCCTGTTCCTGCTGGTATTCCGCCAGCCGTTCGGCTTCGTTGCCATGCTCGGCACCATTGCCCTGGCGGGGATGATCATGCGCAACTCGGTGATCCTGGTGGACCAGATCGAGCAGGATATCGCCTCGGGGCTGGACCGCTGGCAGGCGATCATCGAGGCCACGGTGCGGCGCTTCCGGCCGATCGTGCTGACCGCGCTGGCGGCGGTGCTGGCGATGATTCCGTTGTCCAGAAGTGTGTTTTATGGGCCGATGGCGGTGGCGATCATGGGTGGTTTGATCGTGGCCACGGCGTTGACCCTGTTGTTCTTGCCGGCGTTGTATGCGGCATGGTTCAGGGTCAAGAAAGGCTGAAGATCGCGGGGGAGGGCTTTGCCCTCCTTTCGCGACACAAGGCCGCTCCCACAGGGAAACGCGATCGCCTGTAGGAGCGGACTTGCGTCGCGAAAGGGCTGCGTAGCAGCCCCAAGGGCCTCAAAGCGCGCCGAAGACTTTCTTGGCCAGGCTGGTAGCTGCCTGTGCCGGGTTCTGGCGAATGCTCTCTTCCTGTTTGGCAATCATCTCGAACAGGCCGTCCAGCGCTTTCTCGGTCACGTAGTTCTCGATGTTCGCGTCATCCTTGATCAGCCCCAGGCCTTTGGCCTGGCCGGCAAAGGCGTTGTACTGCTGGGCGACACCGACCTTGTCGGTGGCCTGCTTGACGATCGGCAGGAACTTGGCGCGGATCTGCTCGCGGCTGCTCTTGTTCAGGTACTGGGTAGCCGAATCCTGGCCGCCGCTGAGGATGCCCTTGGCATCGGTCACGGTCATCTTCTTCACGGCATCCACCAGAATCGCCTGGGCCTGCGGCACGGCGGCCTCGGCAGCCTTGTTCATGCTGGTTTCCAGGGCTTCGACCTGATCACCCTTGCCAAACATCTTCATGGCCTTGGCGGCTTTGCCGAGGTTACCCGGCAGCTCGATGCGCACATCGGGGTTGTTACTGAAGCCACCTGGCGTGCTCAACTGCTTGACGGCAATCTGCGCGCCTTGGGTGAGGGCGTCCTTCAGGCCACCGGTGGCGTCGGACTGGCTCAGGTCGCCGAGCGACAGCGCCAGGGCACTGGCCGACAGCAGCAGGCCGGCGCACAGGGTAGTGAAGCGCAGGGAGGCGCGAATCATGGGTATTTCCTTATCGATGAAGTGGGGCGCGCTCAGCGCACCGGGTCGACTTTGACCCGTACCGGCTGCTGGTCGCTGCCGTCGAGGGCGACGCCGTGGTGTTCGGTGTTGATGAACAGCAGCTTGCCGCCCAGCTCGATCCGCGCGCTGACCGCGTAGCGGTGGCCGGGCTTGACCTGGGCCGGGTCGTAGGTGAGGTGGAACGGCAGAGGCACGTTGCCTTTTACCGGGCCGGCCTGGCGGGCCAGGGTCACGGCGGGGGCGTCCATCAGCGACACGTCCTGCAACTCGACACTCAAGGTGGCGGCAGGCGGCAGGGCGATGCGCTGCAGGTAGAAGACTTCGCCATCCAGGCTGGCCTGGTTGGAGGGGGTGTGGCTGGAACAGGCTGCGAGCAGGGATGCGCAACACAGCATCAAGAGTTTTTTCATGGAATCTCCGGTGTGTCCTTGGAGTTGGCTTGTGGCCAACCCCAGGGACTTTAGCGGATTTTCCAGGCAGATGGGGGTTCAGATGGCAGCGGTGGTCAGCGAGTCCTCACGGTGCAGCGCAACCTGGCGGATCGACAGGCGCAACTCGGCAGACAGCACCCGCTTGGCCACGCCTTCGGCCAATTCGCCAAGCTTGTCGTGGTAACCCAGTTTGCCGTTGCCATCCGGGTGCAGCACGCCTTGTTCGATCAGCGTCTGGATGAAGTGTCGGAACAAGGTCTTGTCGAAGAACTCCGGGGCGTTGAGGCCATGCAGGATCGACAGGCGTTGGGCCATCATCACGCACAGGTCTTCCAGTTCCTCGGCGCTGAGGCTGTTCTGTCCGCTGTTGAGCAGCAGCGAAGTGGCCATGTAGAAGCGCTGCAAGGTCTGGGTGATGGTGCGCGCAAGCAGGGTAAGCAGTACGAACTGCCGCGAGCTCGGCGCCGGGCGGATGTACACGTCGTTGTCCTGGCGCAGCAGGCCCTGTTCGACCAGCGCTGCGAGCCATTGGTCGATGACCTCGTCGAGCTGCTCCGGTGCCCAGCGCAGGAACAGTTCGGCCTGCAGGTACGGATAAAGCGCGTGGACGTACTGGCCAAGCAGTTCGCGGCTCATCCGCGAGCTGCTGTGGAAGAAACTCGCCAGCAGGGCGGGCAGGGCGAAGATGTGCAGCACGTTGTTGCGGTAATAGGTCATCAGTACCGCGTTGGCTTCATCCAGATAGAGGATGCGGCCCAGGGCGTCCTTCTGCTCGGCCAGCAGGTCCATGCCGCGGACATGCTCGATCAGTGCCTGGCCGTCGCCTTCGGGCAAGGTGGTGTGCTCGGAGTAGGGCACCTGGCGCAGCAAGGCCAGGTACAGGTCGAGCACGCGGGTCAGGGCACGCTCGTCCAGCGCCAGGCGGCTGGTGGACAGCAGTGCCAGGGCCACCAGGTTGACCGGGTTGACCGCTGCTGCCTCGTTGAGGTGACGGGCCACGGTTTCGCCCAGGCGGGTGGTGGCTTCGTTCAACCAGGCCGGGCGGAACTGCGGGCCCAGTTCCTGATCGCGCCAGCCGGGTTGCTGCGCGTCGAGGAAACCGGCCAGACGGATGGGCTCGCCGAAGTTGACGTACACCTGGCCGAAGCGCTGCTTCAGCGCACCGATGACCTTGAAGATGTCGAAGATCGACTCTTTCTTCTTGCTTGCCCCGCGCAGTTCGCCCAGGTAGGTACGCCCTTCAAGCACCCGCTCGTAGCCGATGTACACCGGCACGAACACGATCGGTGTGCGCGACGAGCGCAGGAAGCTGCGCAGGGTGATCGCCAGCATGCCGGTACGCGGCTGCAGCATGCGCCCGGTGCGCGAGCGCCCACCTTCGACGAAGTATTCCACCGGGAAGCCCTTGGTGAACAAGGTGTGCAGGTATTCGTTGAATACTGCGGTGTACAGCGGATTGCCCTTGAACGTGCGGCGCATGAAGAAGGCACCGCCACGGCGCAGCAGGCCGCCAATCACCGGCATGTTGAGGTTGATGCCGGCGGCGATGTGCGGCGGCGTCAGGCCGTTGCGGAACAGCAGGTAGGACAGCAGCAGGTAGTCGATGTGGCTGCGGTGGCAGGGCACGTAGATCACTTCGTGGCCCGGTGCGATGCCCTGCACCTGCTCGATGTGGTTGACCTTGATACCGTCGTAGATCTTGTTCCAGAACCAGCTCAGTACCACTTCGAGGAAGCGGATCGCGGTGTAGGTGTAGTCCGAGGCGATCTCGTTGCCATAGCGCAGCGCCTGGGCTTCGGCCTTGGCCAGCGGCATGTTCTCGCGTTGGGCCTCGTCGGCGATGGCCTGGCGGACCAGTGGCGCATGCACCAGGCCCTTGACCAGGTTGCGCCGGTGCGAGATGTCCGGGCCGATCACCGCGCTCTTGAGGTTGCGAAAGTGCACGCGCATCAGGCGCTGGGCCATGCGCACGGTGCGCTCGTGGCCCTTGTTGTGCTGCACCAGTTCGCGCAGGTGGATCGGCGCAGAGAACTGCACGCGGGTCTTGCGCCCCAGAATCAGCACGGTCAGCAGCCGGCGCAGGCGCCCGGTCACGGCCCAGCTGTCGGCAAACAGCAGCTTCCACGGGCTGTTTTCACTGGCCGGGGTCTGCCCCCAGAACACACTGACCGGAATGATCTGCGCGTCTTCCTCGGCGTGCTGGCTGATGGCGGCGACCAGGCGCTCCAAGGTCGGCGGGGCGCCGCGCTTGTCCTGGCGGCCGAGCCAGTCCGGGTCCGGCGTGAGGTAGAAAAACGCGGCAGGTTCATGCAGTGGGCCGACCGCAACCGGCAAGACCGGGCGTGGAAGCCCCGCCTTGGTGCATTCATGGTCGAGCACCGCCAGATCGGTGAGCGACGGCGAGGGCAGGGCGTAGAACACCGGGCGGCTGCGGTCGAGCTGGAGGGTCAGGGGCGATTGGTTGATGGTCTCGGAGCGCACCCACAGGTACATCAGGCGACGCAGGGCGCCGAAGATCAGGCGGCGCAGGGGGGAACGGGTCATGGGGTGAGTGCCCTGGGAATGAATTTCTGAGAATAGACAGCCATTTAGTCTGCCGTATCGGCGCAAGTTCAGCAAAATTCGGTAAATAGCGCGACGGTCATGAAATTTTTTTGTTCTGTGTCATATACTCGGCCTGCCACTTGCAAGATATTTCGGCAAGCGGCGTCGACATAGGGAGGACACCCTGTGTCTACAAGGCGATCTTCACAATAAAAATCCGGAGTAGTTCAGATGTCGTCTCGTGAGACTGGGAATGTTAAGTGGTTCAACGATGCCAAAGGTTATGGCTTCATTCAGCGCGAAGGTGGTGCGGATGTGTTCGTCCACTATCGGGCGATCCGCGGTGAGGGGCATCGTACCCTGGTCGAAGGGCAGCGGGTGGAATACGCCTGCGTGCAGGGCCAGAAAGGCCTGCAAGCCGAGGACGTAGTCGGGCTCTGAGCCTCAAGTGGTAAGCCTCAAGCTGCAAGTTGACCGTGTAACTTGCAGCCTGAAGCAACCGGTTTCAGCTAGTACGCCAGGTGATTTCCTCTTCACCGTCGGCACTGATGCGGACCCAGCGATCGGCATCTTCTTCACCGTCTTCCTCGACCCAGCCACCCGGCGCACAACGCACTTCGACGTTCAGTGCGGCGAACGCCGCGCGGGCGCAGGCGACATCATCGGGCCATGGGGTCTGGTCGCTTTCCAGGTACAGGCTGTTCCATTTCCCTACAGCTTTGGGTAACCAGGTGACCGGGATGTTACCGGCCTGGCATTTGAAGGTCTGGCCTTTCTGCTTCCATTCGCTGCACGGGCCGATCGCCTGGCTG
This sequence comes from Pseudomonas sp. NBRC 111123, assembly GCF_001320205.1. Classification (NCBI taxonomy): domain Bacteria; kingdom Pseudomonadati; phylum Pseudomonadota; class Gammaproteobacteria; order Pseudomonadales; family Pseudomonadaceae; genus Pseudomonas; species Pseudomonas sp. NBRC 111123. The sequence goes on along the minus strand of NZ_BCAZ01000010.1, from coordinate 79,460 downwards.
AGCCATTCGGCAATCTGCTTGTGATCGACGTCGGCGTCCTTCAGGTAAATCTCGATATCGGGTTGGCGCATAAGGGCTCCGGGTGTGCTCAGTGCTGGCGCACGAAATAGTCATAACGCATGGAAACCGTGACCGCGAACGGCTCGGGCTGGTCGATTACCCGGGCGCGCTTCTCGGCGCTGGCGCGCCAGCCGTGTGGGGTCATCGCCAGCAGGTCGGCACGGGCCTTGGGCTCGGCCAGGCTCAGGCGGAACTCCAGGGTTTCGCTGTGGGCGTGGGCCATGCCCTGCGGCACCAGGGCCAGGTGCTTGTCGTCGGCATAGGGGCGCACTTCATCGTAGAGCACTTCGCGCAGTTCCATCAGGTGGCCGCTGGTCGGGCCCACGCGCATCAGGCCGCCGCCCGGGCTGAGCAGGCGCTTGGCCTCGTCCCAGTCCAGCGGGCTGAACACGCTGGCGATGAACTGGCAGCTGGCATCGGCCAACGGCACGCGGGCCATGCTGGCGACCATCCAGGTGACCTCGGGCGCACGGCGGCAAGCGCGCTTGACCGCCTCGCGTGAGATGTCCAGCGCATAGCCATCGGCGGCTGGCAGGGCCTGGGCGATCTGCGCGGTGTAGTAGCCCTCGCCGCAACCGATGTCCAGCCAGGCGCCGGGCTGGCGCTCGGCGGCAAGCTCGGCCAGGCGCTGGGCCACCGGGGCGTAGTGGCCGGCGTCGAGGAAATCGCGGCGGGCTTCGACCATGGCCTGGTTGTCGCCCGGATCACGGCTGTTCTTGTGCTGCACCGGCAGCAGGTTCAGGTAACCCTGGCGGGCGCGGTCGAAGCGGTGGCCGGCCGGGCACACCACGCCGTTGTCGAGCCGCGACAGGGCCGCCTGGCAGAGAGGGCAGGCGAGCATCAGGCGAGCAACCGGACCAGGGTCTGGTAGTAGATTTCGGTCAGCAGGTCGAGGTCGCTGGCCAGGATCCGCTCGTCGACCTGGTGGATGGTGGCGTTGACCGGGCCGAGCTCGACCACCTGAGTGCCCATGGTGGCAATGAAGCGGCCATCGGAGGTGCCGCCGCTGGTCGACGGCTGGGTGTCGCGACCGGTGACGCCCTTGATGCTGGCCGCCACCGCGTCGAGCAGTTCGCCCGGCTCGGTGAGGAACGGCAGGCCCGACAGCGCCCAGTCGACCGACCAGTCCAGCTCGTGCTTGTCGAGGATCGCCGAGACCCGCGCCTGCAGGCCCTCGACGGTCGACTCGGTAGAGAAGCGGAAGTTGAACAGCGCGGTCAGCTCGCCCGGGACCACGTTGGTGGCGCCGGTGCCGGAATTGAGGTTGGAGATCTGGAAGCTGGTCGGCGGGAAGAACGCGTTTCCTTCGTCCCAGTGCTCGGCAGCCAGTTCCGCCAAGGCCGGGGCGGCCAGGTGGATCGGGTTGCGCGCCAGGTGCGGGTAGGCCACGTGGCCTTGCTTGCCGCGCACGGTCAGCTTGGCGCCGAGCGAGCCGCGACGGCCGTTCTTGACCACATCACCGAGCAGGGTGGTGCTCGACGGCTCGCCGACGATGCACCAGTCCAGGCGCTCGTTGCGCGCTTTCAGGCGCTCGACCACGGCCTTGGTGCCGTGGTGGGCCGGGCCTTCCTCGTCGCTGGTGATCAGGAAAGCCACCTTGCCGCGGTGGCCCGGGTAATCCTTCACGAAGCGTTCACTGGCGATCACCATCGAGGCCAGGCTGCCTTTCATGTCGGCGGCGCCGCGGCCGCAGAGCATGCCGTCGGCGTCGATCAGCGCTTCGAACGGTTCGTGCTGCCATTGTTGCACCGGGCCAGTGGGGACCACGTCGGTGTGGCCGGCAAAGCACAGTACCGGGCCGTCCTGGGTACCGTGGGTGGCCCAGAAGTTATCGACGTCTTCAATGCGCATCGGCTCCAGCTGGAAGCCCACGGCGCCCAGGCGGTTCATCATCTGTGCCTGGCAGTCGGCATCGACGGGGGTGACCGAGGGGCGGCGGATCAGGTCGCAGGCCAGTTGAAGGGTAGGCGAGAGCTCGGCAGGGGCCGTCATGGGGAACTCCGGGGCAAGGCGGGGAAATCTGAGGGGCGTTATCTTATATCAAACACATGGGGCAATGGGGCTGCTTTGCAGCCCTTTCGCGACACAAGGCCACTCCTGCAGAAGGATCGCGAATACCTGTAGGAGCGGCCTTGTGTCGCGAAAGGGGCGCAAAGCGCCCCCGGCGTTCTCAAGCCTGTTGCGCTTGGGCAGCCTTTTCAACGGGCTTGGGCAGCGACGACAGAAACGCCATCACCAACGCCGCCACATAAGGCAACGACTGCACCAGCAACATCGCCACCCAGAAGCGCATGTCCGAACTCGGCAGCCCCTGCACCAGGCAGATGCCGGCCGCCGCACCCCACAACAGCAACATGATGAACAGCTCTTCTCGCGCTTCGGAAATCGCCACCAGCAGCCCATGGCTGTCGGCATTCTTCGGTGTGCGGAAGAACGGCATGCTGCTGGTGAAGAACCCGTACAGCACCGCCTTGGCGATGGTGTGCGACAACGCAAGCCCTGCCAGTGCTGCGGCAAAGGCATCTTTGAGGTTCACCCCCACCGCGCGGCGGTAGAGGAAGATGATCTTGCCAACCTTGAAGAAGAACAGCGCCAGCGGCGGGATGGCGAAGATCATCAGCGGCGGGTCGACCCGGTGCGGCACGATGATCATCGCGGCCGACCACAACAGGGCGCCGACGGTGAAGAAGATGTTCATGCCGTCGGCGATCCATGGCAGCCAGCCGGCCAGGAAGTGATAGCGCTGGCCACGGGTCAGCTCGCTGTTCTTGCCGCGCAGCAGGGCACTGGCGTGGTGCTTGATGATCTGGATGGCGCCATAGGCCCAGCGGAACCGCTGCTTCTTGAAGTCGATGAAGGTGTCGGGCATCAGGCCCTTGCCATAGCTATTGTGGGCATAGGCGGCCGACAGGCCCTTCTCGAAGACGCGCAGGCCCAGTTCGGCATCTTCGCAGATGCACCATTCGGCCCAGCCCAGCGCTTCCAGCACGCTGCGCCGGGTCATGGTCATGGTGCCGTGCTGGATGATCGCATCACGGTCGTTGCGGGTGACCATGCCGATGTGGAAGAAGCCCTTGTATTCGCTGTAGCAGAGCTTCTTGAAGGCACTTTCGTTCTGGTCGCGGTAGTCCTGTGGCGACTGCACCACGGCAATCTTCGGGTCGGCGAAGTGCGGCACCATGTGCTTGAGCCAGTGGCGGTCGACGCAGTAGTCCGAGTCGATCACCGCGATCACTTCGGCGTCCTTGGCGGTGTGCGGGATCAGGTAGTTCAGGGCGCCGCCCTTGAAGCCGGCCAGGGGGGCCACGTGGAAGAACTTGAACCGCTCGCCGAGCTTTTCGCAGTGGGCCTTGAGCGGCTCCCACACGGCAGGGTCCTTGGTATTGTTGTCGATCACCAGCACTTCATAGTCCGGGTAATCCAGCGCAGCGAGGGCGTCGAGGGTCTGTTTGACCATCTCCGGTGGCTCGTTGTAGCACGGCACATGCACTGACACCTTGGGCCGGTAGGCACTGTCGCCCTGCACCGGCAGGAATTCGCGCCGGCGTTTGAGGGTCCACACCGCTTCGGCCAGTTCGTGGGCCTCGGTCATCAGTACGATGAACACACCCAGCGCGCCGAGCGCCAGCAGCACGCCGACGGTGAGGCTGAACCAGGTGCTGTATTGCTGGCTGTAGTCATAGGCGATCCACACCAGCACCGACCCGCACAGGAAGGTGATGAAGGTGAGGAAGGTGCGGCCGCGCTGGCGCAGGGCCGAGCCGTCGATCAGCAGCACGGCCAGGGCGATCATCGCCAGGACCACCGAGGCGACCGCCAGGGCGCGCCACTGCGGGATCGCCACCACCGGCCCCTCGAAGTTGAATTTTTGCTGGCGCTCGGCGTTGTAGACGCCCCAGTAGGCACCCACCGAGCCCTCGTCGTTGGCCTTCCAGGGCTGGTCGTAGGCCTCGATCACAAAGTAGTTGTAGCCGCGGCGGTTGAGGGTGTTGACCAACGTGCGCAGGTAGATGGCCTGGTCGGCCTGGGTGGCATCGGCGCCGCCGCGCATGCGGCCGTTGCTTGGCCAGCCGACTTCCGACAGCAGCAGCGGCTTGTGCGAGAACTGGTGGCGCAGTTCGCGGGCGCGGTCGAGGACGAACTGCACCGAGTCTTTCATCGGCACGAACTCCCAGTACGGCAGGATGTGTGCAGCGATCAAGTCTACGTGCTTGGCCAGTTCCGGGTGTTCCTTCCAGATATGCCACTGCTCGCTGGTGGTGACCGGCACCTTGACCGCGGCACGTACGCGATCGAGGTAGGCGATCAGCTCTTCAGGCGTGACTTCTTCGCGGAACAGCGCTTCGTTGCCGACCACCACCCGCACCACACTGCGAGAATGGTTGGCCAGCTCGATGCCTTTTTCGATTTCGCGCTCGTTGCGCTCCAGGTCTTTGCTGATCCAGATGCCCAAGGTCACCCGCAGGCCCAACTCTTCGGCCAACCGCGGGATCTCTGCCTGGGTGCCCTCGACGGTATAAATACGAATGTTGTCGGTGAGCTTGTTCATCTGCTCCAGGTCCTGACGTATCTCGTCATCGCTGGGGTATTGGCCTTTTTGCGGGCTCTCCCCGAGGCGGAACGGCGAGTACGAGAAGCCGGAAATCTGTTCCGGCCAGGCAGGTGCGGAGACCGGGCGATTGATCAGGGCCCAGAACCCGGTGAACAGCGCGGCGATGGCCAGGACCACCACCAGGTTGAGGCCGAATTTGCGTGATGACATTGTGGTCCGCTTCTGTCTAAGTCGTGGGACATTAAAGCAGTAATGGTAGGGTCTTTCCTAACGATGGAGGTCAAAGCGGCCACTGGCCTATAATGCGCGCCGTTTTTTGCGTCAGAGCCCAGGGGTATCGACATGAGCACAGAAGATCCACGCTTTGCCGGCGTTGTCCGGTTGTACGGCGACGAGGGCCTGCAGCGCCTGAGCAACGCCCATGTGGCGGTCGTCGGCATCGGCGGGGTCGGCTCGTGGGCGGCCGAAGCCCTGGCGCGCAGTGGCGTGGGTGAAATCAGCCTGTTCGACCTGGACGATGTCTGCGTCAGCAACACCAACCGCCAGGCCCATGCCTTGGAAGGCCAGGTGGGGCGGCCCAAGGTCGAGGTGATGGCCGAGCGTCTGCGGGCGATCAATCCGGCGATCACCGTGCACGCGGTGGCGGATTTCGTCACCCGTGAGACCATGGCCGAGTACATCACCGAGCAGATGGATGCGGTGGTCGACTGCATCGACAGCGTGATGGCCAAGGCCGCGCTGATCGCCTGGTGCCGGCGCCGCAAGATCGCCATCGTTACCACCGGTGGTGCGGGCGGGCAGATCGACCCGACACAGATCCAGGTCGGTGACCTCAACAAGACCTTCAACGACCCGTTGGCCTCACGGGTGCGCTCGACCCTGCGCCGGGACTACAACTTCTCGCGCAATACCAGCCGCAACTATGGCGTGCCGTGCGTGTTTTCCAGCGAGCAGCTGCGCTATCCCAAGGGTGATGGCAGCGTCTGCCTGCAGAAGAGTTTCGTCGGCGAAGGCGTGCGCCTGGACTGCGCGGGGGGCTTTGGTGCGGTAATGATGGTGACTGCGACCTTTGGCATGGTGGCGGCGAGCAAGGCGGTCGAGAAACTGGTGGCCGGGGCGCGACGGCCTTCGGAGCGGGTCAAGCCTGAGTAAGCATTCGCAGGACTACTCGGTCCTTGTAGGAGCGGCCTTGTGTCGCGATGGGGCGTGCAGCGGCCCCGGCAATTTTCGCGGCGTAGCTGAAAATGTGGGGCCGCTGCGCGCCCCATCGCGACACAAGGCCGCTCCTACAGGGAGCAGTGTAAGTCTTGGATTTAGCGGTTGGAGGCCAGCTCCGCCATCCGCAGCAATACCGCATGCAGCCCATTGCTGCGCGACGGCGACAGCTGGCGCTCAAGCCCCAACTGAGTGAACCACTCGCGTAAGTCCAGCCCGGCCAGCGCTTCACGGGTCAAACCCTGCACCCGCACCAGCAACAACGCCAGCAGCCCACGCAACAGGCGTGCATCGCTACTGGCCTTGAACTGCCACAGCCCATCGACGTGTTCGGCCACCAGCCACACCAGGCTTTCGCAGCCATGCACGCGATTGGCTTCGACTTTCTCCGCCTCGCTCAGTGGTTCCAGCCGATCGCCCCATTGCATCAACAGCCGCGCCCGCTGTTCCCAGCCACGAGCCAGCTCGAAGCTGGCCAATGCCTCCTGTGCCTGAACCGGCAAGCTCATCGCAACAACTCCAGGCCCTGATCAAGCGCCGCGAAAAACCGTTGCAGGTCGTCACTGTCGTTGTATAACCCCAGCGACACCCGAATCGCCCCTTCCAGCCCCAGTCCCTTCAGTAACGGCATGGCGCAGTGATGCCCGGCACGTACGGCAATACCTTGCTCGGTCAGCATATGGGCGATGTCGGCGTTGTGTACGCCGTCGATGACGAAGCTGGCCAGGGCCGCCTGAGGTGTGCCGAGGACGCGCACGCCCTCGCGGTCGGTCAGGCCGCGCAGCAGTTGCTGATGCAGGCTGGTTTCGTGGGCCTCGACAGCATGGCTATCCAGGCTAGCCAGGTAATCCAGCGTTGCGCCCAGCCCGATCACCGCGGCGATCGGCGGGGTACCCGCTTCGAAGCCCAAAGGTGCGGGGCGGAAGCTGGCACTCTGGTAATCCGCCATTTGCACCATTTCACCGCCAAACTGCCAGTGGCGCAGCAACTGCAGGGCCTGGCTACGGCCGTACAGCACCCCGACGCCTTCCGGCCCATACAGCTTGTGGCTCGAGAACACATAGAAGTCGCACCCCAACGCCTGTACATCATGGCGGCCATGGACCACGCCCTGGGCGCCATCGACCACGGTCAGTGCGCCTTGTGCTTGGGCATGGGCCAGCAGTGCAGGCAGCGGTTGCCAGGTGCCGAGCACGTTGGACAGCTGGCTGACGGCGAGCACGCGGGTGCGCGGCCCGATCAGCTGCAGCGCCTGCTCCAGGTCGATGCGGCCATGCTCGTCCAGCGGCAGTATCACCAGGCGCATGTCGCGGCGCCGGGCCAGTTGCTGCCATGGCAACAGGTTGGCGTGGTGCTCCAGCGCGCTGATTGCAATTTCGTCGCCCGCTTCGAAACGGTGTTCCAGGCCATAGGCCAACAGGTTAAGCGCCGATGTTGCGCCATGGGTGAAGATGACCTGCCGTGAGTTTTCGGCATTGAGCCAGGCGGCCACCTTGTCGCGGCTGGTCTCGAAGGCCTGGGTCGCGAGTGCGCCGGGCAGGTGCTGAGCGCGATGCACGTTGGCAGCGCCGTGGCCGTAATAATGGCTCAGGGCATCGAGCAACGCCTGGGGCTTCTGGGTGGTGGCGGCGCTGTCCAGGTAGGTCTGGTGCTGCCGTTGCAGGGCGGCGATAGCGGGGAAATCGGCGCGCCAGGGGGAGGGCTGGAACATGTTCGCGGGGCCTGGAATGAAAATCGGGTCTGGCGCATGCACGCCAGACCCGATCTTAACACTTCAAACCTTGGAAGGTTCTCAGTTGTGGGCGTGCAGCGCCTCGTTCAGCTCGATGGCCGACTTGTGGGTCTTGCATTCCACGGCGCCGTTCAGCGAGTTGCGGCGGAACAGCAGGTCGGTCTGGCCAGCCAGGTCACGAGCCTTGACCACTTTTACCAGCTCGTTGTTCTCGTCCAGCAGGTTCACCTTTGTGCCAGCGGTGATGTACAGGCCGGCTTCGACGGTATTGCGGTCGCCCAGCGGAATGCCGATACCGGCGTTGGCGCCGATCAGGCAGCCTTCGCCGACCTTGATGACGATGTTGCCGCCACCGGACAGGGTGCCCATGGTGGAGCAGCCGCCGCCCAGGTCCGAGCCCTTGCCGACGAATACGCCAGCGGACACGCGGCCTTCGATCATGCCCGGGCCTTCGGTGCCAGCGTTAAAGTTGACGAAGCCTTCGTGCATGATGGTGGTGCCTTCGCCGATGTAGGCGCCCAGGCGGACACGGGCGGTGTCGGCGATGCGCACGCCGGCCGGGACCACGTAGTCGGTCATTTTCGGGAACTTGTCTACCGAGAACACTTCCAGCAGCTCGCCCTTCAGGCGTGCTTCCAGTTGCAGTTCGGCCAGTTCGCTGAGGTCGACGGCACCCTGGTTGGTCCAGGCCACGTTCGGCAGCAGCGGGAAGATGCCGGCCAGGCTCAGGCCGTGCGGCTTGACCAGGCGGTGCGACAACAGGTGCAGCTTGAGGTAGGCCTCTGGGGTCGAGGCGAGCGCTGCGTCTTCGGCCAGCAGGGTGGCGACCAGCGGCTTGTGGCTTTCAGCCAGGCGGGTCAGCAGGGCAGCCTGAGCGGCATCGACGCCTTTCAAGGCTTCGGCCAGCTGGGCGGCCTGGGCGTTGCTGAAGGCGATGGCCTGGTTGCCACCTTCGTAGCCGAGGATCGGCGCTACCGCGGCAACCAGCTCGGCGCTCGGGTTGAGCAGGGGTTGTGCATAGAACACTTCCAGCCAGGTGCCCTGGCGGTTCTGGGAGCCGACACCGAAGGCCAGGCTGAACAGGGTATTGGACATGTGATTACCTCGTGCGAAATAGGGTGGGGGCTCAGGCCAGCGCGGCGGCGTACAGGTCGGGCTTGAAGCCGACCAGGGTGCGATCGCCCAGGTCGAGCACCGGGCGCTTGATCATCGACGGCTGGGCGTGCATCAGTTCGACGGCCTTGGCCTGGTCGAGGTCGGCCTTGCTGGCGTCGTCGAGCTTGCGGAAGGTGGTGCCGGCACGGTTGAGGATGACTTCCCAGCCGTGTTCGTCGCACCAGCGGTTGAGGCTGTCGCGGTCGATGCCTTGGGCCTTGTAGTCGTGGAATTCGTAGGCGATGGCTTTTTCTTCGAGCCAGGTACGCGCTTTTTTCATGGTGTCACAGGCTTTGATGCCGTAGAGCGTGTAGGTCATTGTGTACATTGAGGCCACAGGCTGCCCCAATCTCTCCATTTCCGAATGTCAGTCGCGGGATTATGCGGGAACGATTGTGTGAGCGCCACGGGGTGTGCATGTCTTGCGACTTTTGGTGCCTGTGAAACCGAGCGCCGCCCGCGCGGCGCATCGCGGATGAATCCGCTCCTACATCTGTTGCAACGTGCCGAACCTGTCACGCCATGGTTGCCAGCCCTGGCGCATGCCTTGAGCCCTACGAGCAGGGCTGACAACCATGGCCTCACTGGCATGGCCACGTTGCAACAGATGTAGGAGCGGATTCATCCGCGATGCGCCGCGCGGGCGGCGCTCGATCTCAGCACGTCAACAATCTCCCAGGCATGCCCCTTCAGCTTCTACAAGCTCAAACCCGGTAACCACTCCATGTATCATCGTGTTACATATTCATCCAGCACCTGCGACTATCGTGCAGCGGCCTCGTTTCACGATACCCCGCTAACATATTGTTTCAATGGCGATCTCTCGCCCCCGCTGTCGTTTTTGGTTCACAAAGGAAGCCTTCACGGATGCAGTCCGCCTACACCGTCCTCATCCTGCTGACGCTGGTAAGCCTGTCGAAACTGGTCGGGCGCTTGATCCCGTTGCCGCTGCCCTTGGTACAGATCGCCGCCGGTGCACTGCTGGCCTGGCCGACCCTGGGACTGCATGTGGCTCTGGACCCCGAGTTGTTCCTGTTCCTGTTCCTGCCGCCGCTGCTGTTCGCCGACGGCTGGCGCATTCCCAAGCGCGAGCTGTGGCGCATCCGTGGGCCCGTGGTGGCGTTGGCTGTGGGGCTGGTGCTTTTCACCGTGGTCGGCGCCGGTTACTTCATCCACTGGCTGCTGCCGAGTATCCCGCTGCCGGTGGCCTTCGCCCTGGCCGCCGTGCTGTCGCCCACCGACGCCGTGGCGGTGTCGGCCATTAGCCAGGATCGCCTGCCGACCCCGCTGATGCACATGCTGCAAGGCGAGGCGCTGATGAATGATGCCTCCGGCCTGGTGACGTTCAAGTTTGCATTGGCTGCGGCCATTACCGGGGCGTTTTCGCTGGCCGATGCCAGCTTCAGTTTCGTCCTGGTCGCCCTCGGCGGGCTGGCTGTGGGCGTTGCACTGAGCTGGCTGATTGGCCGCTTGCGCGCCTGGATGATCGCCCGTGGCTGGGATGACCCGGCGACCCACGTGGTATTCATGCTGCTGTTGCCGTTCGCCGCTTACGTGCTGGCCGAGCGTCTTGGTGTGTCGGGCATTCTCTCGGCAGTGGCCGCCGGCATGATGCAGAGCTGGCTCGACCTGTTGCCGCGCCAGACCAGCACCCGCCTGCTTAACCGCAGTGTCTGGTCGCTGCTGGAGTTCGCTTTCAACGGCCTGATCTTCCTGCTATTGGGCCTGCAGCTGCCAGACATCATCAAGGCTGTGGTCAGCCATGAGGCAACCGTGTGGCCAACCCTGGCTTGGCGCTGCCTGGATGTACTGGCGATTTTCGCTGCGTTGATTGTGCTGCGCTTTGTCTGGGTGCAGAGCATCTGGCGTGCGATTGGCATGGTGCGCCGCTGGCGCGGCAAGCCGGCGCTGGTGCTGATGCCCACCGCGCGTTCTTGCTGGCTGATGACGCTGGGTGGCGTGCGTGGGGCGGTGACCCTGGCGGGCGTGATGTCGATACCGCTGCTGATGGGCGCGGGCAAGGCCTTCCCCGAGCGTGACCTGCTGATCTTCATTGCGGCCGGTGTGATCCTGCTGTCGTTGATCAGTGCCTGTATTGCCTTGCCGCTGTTGCTGCGCGGGGTCACCAAGAGCCCGGACGAGCGGCTGCATCAGGAAGTGCAGGAAGCTTGGCGACGTACGGCCGAGGCGGCGATCCACGCGCTGGAGGCTGAAGAAGTGATCGACACCAGTGCGCCTCAGGATGCGGCTCAGGCCACCTTGGCCACGGAGCTCAAGGCGCGATTGATGGCCGAGTATCGGGATGAGCTGGACAGCTACAACGATACGGCCGAGGCAAGGGCACTGGCCGAACAGATGGACTTGCTGGAGCGGCGCTTGCGCTTGCGCGCGCTGCGGGCGCAGCGGCTGGAGCTTTATAACCTGCATCGCCAGCATCTGGTTGGGGATGAGGTGGTCAGGCAGGTGTTGGGTGAGCTGGATCTGAGTGAAGCCAACCTGGGGCAGGTCAGATAGACCGCTGGGGCTGCTTTGCAGCCCTTTCGCGACACAAGGCCGCTCCTGCAGGAAACTGCGATCATCTGTAGGAGCGGCCTTGTGTCGCGAAAGGGGCGCAAAGCGCCCCCAGATTCAATCAGCGACTCTGCAGGAAGGCGCGAATCCTCTCGGCGGCTTCGATGCACTCGGCCAGCGGCGCAACCAGCGCCATGCGCACCCGGCCGGCCCCCGGGTTGACGCCGTCGACTTCACGCGACAGGTACGACCCTGGCACCACGGTCACATGCTGGGCTTCGAACAGGTCGCGGGTGAACGCGGCATCGCAGCCTGGCACCTTGGCCCACAGGTAGAAGCTGCCATCCGGACGTTGCACATCCATCACTGGCTGCAGGATATCCAGCACGGCATCGTACTTGGCGCGGTACTGGTCACGGTTTTCGCGCACGTGTGCTTCGTCCTGCCAGGCGGCGATGCTGGCCAACTGGGTCTGCACGGGCATGGCGCAGCCGTGATAGGTGCGGTACAGCAGGAACGGCTTGATGATCGATGCATCACCGGCGACGAAGCCCGAACGCAGGCCTGGCAGGTTGGAGCGCTTGGACAGGCTGTGGAACACCACGCACCGTTTGAAATCGCTGCGGCCCAGTTCGGCGCAGGCGCTCAGCAGGCCCGGAGGGGGTGCGTCTTCGTCGAAGTACAGCTCGCTGTAGCACTCGTCGGCGGCGATCACGAAGTCGTGCTCGTCAGCCAGGGCAATCAGCTTCTTCAGGGTGTCCATCGGCACCAGCGCACCGGTCGGGTTGCCTGGCGAGCACAGGAACAGGATCTGGCAACGCTTCCAGACGTCGGCCGGCACGGCATCGAAGTCCGGGTTGAAGCCGTTGTCTTCCAGGCATGCCAGGTAGTGCGGGGTGGCACCGGCCAGCAGGGCTGCGCCTTCGTAGATCTGGTAGAACGGGTTGGGGCTGACCACCAGGCCGTCATCGGCGCGGTTGACTACGGCCTGGGTGAAGGCAAACAGCGCCTCACGGGTACCATTGACCGGCAGGATGTGGCGGTCGGCATCCAGCCAGCCGGCCGGCACGCCGAAGCGGCGCTCGCACCATTGGCCGATGGCCTGGCGCAGGGCTGGCAGGCCGATGGTGCTCGGGTACACCGCCAGCTTGTCGAGGTTGTCGGCCATGGCCTGGGCGACGAACGCCGGCGATTCGTGCTTTGGCTCACCGATCGACAGGGCGATGGCGCGTTTGTCCGCCGCTGGCTTCACAGTGCCCAGCAGGGCGCGCAGTTTCTCGAACGGGTAGGGCTGAAGCTGGGTCAAGGCATGGTTCATCGGCGCAAGGTCTCGTCAATCGTCTAATCGTTAAAAAATCACGCGGGTCGGGCTGGCATCGCTGGCCTGGCCGGCCTGCAGTTGCTGCACGATGGCTTCCTGCAGGCGGCTGCACAGCTGCGGGTCGGACAGCGGCTGGTTGTCGGCATCGGTAATGAAGAACACATCCTCCACCCGCTCGCCGAGGGTGGCGATCTTGGCGTTCTGCAGCGACAGGTCGAACTCCAGGAAGATCCGCCCGATCCGCGCCAACAGGCCGGGGCGGTCCGGTGCGGTGATCTCGAGGATGGTCACCGGGCGCTGGGCGTCGTTGAGGATGGTCACCTGCGGCGGGAAGTTGAAGTGCTTGAGCTGGCGCGGCACCCGGCGCTGGATGATGGTGGGGTAATCCTCGGGGTTGCGCAGCGCTTCGGTCAGGCCGTCGCGGATCTGCTTGACCCGCTGCGGGTTGTCGCCGATAGAGCCGCCGTCGTTGTCGAGCACGATATAGGTGTCGAGGGTGAACTGGCTGCTCGAAGTGATGATCCGCGCATCATGGATGTTCAGGTTCAGCTGCGACATGGCGGCCACGGTCACGGCGAAGAAGTCGTGCTGGTCGGGCGCGTAGATGAAGATCTGCGTGCCGCCTTCGAATTCGCGCTGGGTGGTTTCCTTGATCAGCACCAGCGGCCCGCCATCTGCCGGTTGCTGGAGGATGGCGTCACTGTGCCAGGCCACGTCGGCGGCGTTGTGCTTGAGGAAGTAGTCATCGCCCAGTTGCGACCACAGCTGCTCGACGTCGTCCGGGTCGGTGCCCTCGCGCACGAGGATGTCCAGTGCGGCCGATTGGGTCTGGCGGATCTGCTCCTCACGGTCCAGGGGGTTTTCCAGGCCGCGGCGCAGGGCACGCTTGGTCTCGGTGTAGAGCTGGCGCAACAGGCTGGCGCGCCAGGAGTTCCACAGGCTGGGGTTTGTGGCATTGATGTCGGCCACGGTCAGTACGTAGAGGTAGTCCAGGCGCGTTTCGTCGCCCACGTGCAGGGCGAAATCGTTGATCACCTGCGGGTCGGACAGGTCCTTGCGCTGCGCCGTGGTCGACATCACCAGGTGGTTCTGCACCAGCCAGACGATCAGCCGGCTGTCCCAGGCGGGAAGCTGATGGCGTTCGCAGAACTTCTGCGCATCCACCGCGCCGATCTCGGAGTGGTCGCCCTGGCGGCCCTTCCCGATATCGTGGTACAGGCCGGCCAGGTAGATCAGCTCGGGCTTGGGCAGGCGGCCCATGAGTTTGCTGGCCAGCGGGAATTTCTCGGACACCGGCGTGTACTGCAGCTTGCGCAGGTGTTTGATGAGGTTGAGGGTGTGCGCATCGACCGTGTAGATGTGGAAGAGGTCGTGCTGCATCTGCCCGACGATCAGGCCGAACTCCGGCAGGTAGCGGCCAAGGATGCCGTACCGGTTCATCCGCCGCAGGTTGCGGTGGATGCCGATCTCGCACTTGAACAGTTCGATAAACAGGCTGGTGTTGCGGATATCGTTGCGGAAGGTGTCGTCGATCAGGTGCCGGTGCTCGCGCAGCAGGCGCACGGTGTCGGCGCGCACGCCCTTGATCTCCGGGTGCTGGGCCATCAGCACGAAGATCTCCAGCATGGCGAACGGGGTGCGCTTGAACACGTTCGGGTTGACCGCTTCGATATAACCATCGTGCAGGCGGAAGCGTGCGTTAAGCGGCTGGGTGGTGCCGCTGTCGTCATCGGCGAGGATGACTTCTTCGAAGTGCTGGATGATCAGGTCGCACAACTGGCTGATGCTCATCACCACCCGGTAGTACTGCTGCATGAACTGTTCGATGGCCCGCTTGGGGTTGTCGTCGCTGTAACCAAGCAGCGCGGCGATACTGCGCTGGTGATCGAACAGCAGGCGGTCCTCGGCGCGCCCGGCGAGCATGTGCAGGGCATAGCGCACCTTCCACAGGAAGTCCTGGGACGAGGCCAGCAGTTCGTTCTCGCTTTCCAGCAAAAAGCCTTCGCCGGCCAGGGCGTGCAAGTTCAGGGTGCCGTATTGGCGGCGGGCCACCCAGAGCACCGTCTGGATGTCGCGCAGGCCACCGGGCGAGCCTTTGACATTGGGCTCGAGGTTGTACTCGGTGTCGTTGTACTTGTGGTGGCGGGCCTTGAGTTCGGCGCGCTTGGCCAGGAAGAACTCCTTGCTCGGCCACATGTAGGTGGTGCTGGTCACCTCGAGCATGCGCTGGCGCAGGTCTTCGGGGCCGGCAATGGTGCGGCTTTCCATCAGGTTGGTGATCACCGTCAGGTCGGCGCGGGCCTGTTCGGCGCATTCGCCGACGGTACGCACGCTTTGGCCGACTTCCAGGCCGATGTCCCAGAGCAGGGTGAGGAAGCGCTCGATGGCCTCGCGGTACTGCTCGTGCTCGGCGGCGCCGAGCAGGATCAGCAGGTCGATGTCCGAATGCGGGTGCAGTTCACCGCGGCCATAGCCGCCAACCGCGACCAGGGCGATACCACTGGGGTCGCCCCAGTCGAACTGGTTCCAGGCCTGTTGCAGGATATTGTCGACAAGCCAGGCGCGGGCTTCGATCAGCGGGCGGATTTCGCCACCCGTGCGAAAACGCTTGTCGAGCACCTCGCCGGCCTGGCGGATGGCTTTCTTGAAGGCGGCAATGGGGCTCGCCTTGAGGGCCAGTTCCGCCTGGAACTGGCCGCGGTCGAACAGCTCGGGATCCACCTGGGGCATCGCGTCGCGTTCCTGTCTGGAGGGTTGCCTTGGGTGCAATCAGGCCGAGGTGCGCGGGATGGTGTCGTCCTTGCGCAGGGTGAAGATCTCGTAACCGGTGGCCGTGACCACCAAGGTGTGTTCCCACTGGGCCGAGAGCTTGCGGTCCTTGGTGATGGCGGTCCAGCCATCGCCCAGCACCTTGGTGTCGGCCTTGCCCTGGTTGATCATCGGCTCGATGGTGAAGGTCATGCCCTCTTTGAGCTCCATGCCGGTGCCTGCGCGGCCGTAGTGGAGGATCTGCGGCTCTTCATGGAACACCTTGCCGATGCCATGGCCACAGAACTCGCGCACCACCGAGAAACCGTTCTTCTCGGCGTGCTTCTGGATCACTTCACCGATATCGCCCAGGCGGCAGCCCGGCTTGACCAGCTCGATGGCCTTGTACATGCATTCCTGGGTGACCTTGGACAGGCGCTCGGCCCAGACCGGTACGGTACCGACGTGGAACATGCGGCTGGTATCGCCGTGGTAGCCGTCCTTGATCACGGTGACATCGATGTTGAGCGTGTCACCGTCCTTGAGCGGCTTGTCGTTGGGGATGCCGTGGCAGACCACATGGTTGATCGAGGTGCAGATCGACTTCGGGTAGCCCTTGTAGTTGAGGGGCGCCGGGATGGCCTGCTGGACGTTGACGATGTAGTCGTGACACAGGCGGTCGAGCTCTTCGGTGGTGACACCGGGCTTGACGTGTTCTTCGATCATTTCCAGCACCTCGGCGGCCAGGCGGCCGGCGATGCGCATCTTCTCGATGTCTTCTGCAGTCTTGATGGTGACGGTCATTACAGGCTCTCTACGGCGCCGCAGGCGGCGCGAACAAACGGGAAAGGCCGGATTCTAGCAGAGCAGGGCGGCCTTCTGTCGGGATAAAGGCGGCCATGCTGCGGTCTATAGAAGGCATTCTGGCCTGTTTGCCGGGGTGCTGCAAAAACTGCTGACGGACGCGACTTTAACCGGGTTCCGTTCGCTCGCGGTCTGTGGTATAAAATGCGCCGCTTTCGGGGTCGACCCCGTCAGCGCCAAACCCACACACGTGTCGACACGATGACCTGGGTGCCCCGAGTCGAATGATTCGCGGGTTGGTCATTGGGATACGTGGAGGCCCAACCCGACTTATCAAGGAACTATCATGTCCCAAGTCAACATGCGCGATATGCTGAAGGCCGGTGTGCACTTCGGCCACCAGACCCGTTACTGGAACCCGAAAATGGGCAAGTACATTTTCGGCGCGCGTAACAAGATCCACATCATCAACCTGGAAAAAACCCTGCCGATGTTCAACGACGCTCTGTCGTTCGTAGAGCGCCTGGCTCAGGGCAAGAACAAGATCCTGTTCGTCGGCACCAAGCGTTCCGCCGGCAAGATCGTTGCCGAGCAAGCTGCTCGTGCAGGTTCGCCATACGTTGACCACCGTTGGTTGGGCGGCATGCTGACCAACTACAAGACCATCCGTGCTTCGATCAAGCGTCTGCGCGACCTGGAAACCCAGGCCGAAGATGGCACCTTCGCCAAGCTGACCAAGAAAGAAGCCCTGATGCGTTCGCGCGATCTGGAAAAGCTGGACCGCAGCCTGGGTGGTATCAAGGACATGGGCGGCCTGCCTGATGCCCTGTTCGTGATCGACGTTGACCACGAGCGCATTGCTATCACCGAAGCCAACAAGCTGGGCATCCCGGTTATCGGCGTTGTCGATACCAACAGCAGCCCAGAAGGCGTTGACTTCGTTATCCCAGGTAACGATGACGCCATCCGCGCTATCGAGCTGTACATGACTTCGATGGCTGACGCCGTCATCCGCGGCCGCAACAACGTTGCCGGCGGCACTGAAGTCTACGCTGAAGAAGCGGCTGCACCTGCTGCTGAGTAATAGGCGCTAGCGTCTACTTGGCACGCGAAAAGGGGGCTCTGCCCCCTTTTTGCCACCTTGAAATCCTGCTGTCAGCAACGGCCCCGCATGATGGGCGAGCTGATATAAAGGCAGCGATTTGCAGAATTTAACGCCCGTGAAAAGCGGGTGGAATGGTTGAAAAACTTTCCAAGAGGATTTTTAAATGGCAGCAATTACTGCAGCGCTGGTCAAAGAACTGCGCGAGCGTACCGGCGAAGGCATGATGGATTGCAAGAAGGCCCTGGAAAAGGCCGACGGCGACATCGAAAAAGCCATTGACGACATGCGTGCCTCGGGCGCCATCAAGGCCGCCAAAAAGGCTGGCAACGTGGCTGCTGAAGGCGCCATCGCCGTCAAGACCGACGGCAAAGCCGCCGTCCTGCTGGAAGTGAACTCGCAGACCGACTTCCTGGCCCTGCAAGACGACTTCAAGAACTTCGTGGCCGAAAGCCTGGAAGAAGCCTTCGCTCAGAAGCTGACCGACGCGGCTCCCCTGATCGCCTCGCGTGAAGCTGCTCGTGAAGCCCTGGTTGCCAAGTGCGGCGAAAACGTCAACATCCGTCGCCTGGTACGCGTTGAAGGTGACGTTGTCGGTGCTTACCTGCACGGCAACAAGATCGGCGCTGCCGTTGTCCTGAAGGGCGGCGACATCGAGCTGGCCAAGAACATCGCCATGCACGTTGCAGCTTCGAACCCAGAGTTCCTGGATTCGTCGGAAATCTCCGCCGAGGCCATCGAGCGCGAGAAGAACGTCTTCCTGCAGCTGAACGCCGACAAGATCGCCGGCAAGCCGGAAAACATCGTTGAGAACATGATCAACGGTCGTATCACCAAGTTCAAAGCCGAAGCCTCGCTGAAAGAGCAAGCGTTCGTCATGAACCCGGAAGTCAAAGTTGGCGAGCTGGCCAAGAAAGCTGGCGCTGAAATCGTTTCCTTCACCTACTTCAAGGTTGGCGAAGGCATCGAGAAGCCGGTCGACGACTTCGCTGCTGAAGTTGCCGCTCAGGTAGCAGCTGCCAAGCAGTAAGACAGCCCCGTCTGTCGCCCCAAAGAGGCTGCCCGCTCACGCGCGCAGCCTCTTTGTCAAAGCGGGAGCGGTTTACGAGACCGTTGCTCGCTGACGCAGTCGCTGCGTCTCGTTAGAGTTACATGCAGGCTCAACAAGCCCGCCAGAATTTTTTACAAACGCCGCAGGAGAGATTCGCAATGGCTCAGCAGGGCAGTGGTCATCAGGCTCGCTATAAACGCATTCTACTCAAACTTAGCGGCGAGGCCCTGATGGGCTCGGAAGAGTTCGGGATCGACCCCAAGGTCCTGGATCGCATGGCGCTGGAAGTCGGCCAACTGGTCGGCATTGGTGTTCAGGTCGGTCTGGTGATCGGCGGTGGCAACCTGTTCCGTGGTGCGGCGCTCAGTGCAGCCGGCATGGATCGCGTCACCGGCGACCACATGGGCATGCTGGCGACCGTAATGAACGGCCTGGCCATGCGTGACGCGCTGGAGCGGGCGAACATCACCGCCATTGTCATGTCGGCTATTTCCATGGTTGGCGTGACCGATCACTATGATCGCCGCAAGGCCATGCGCCATCTGAACGCCAAGGAAGTTGTAATTTTCGCTGCCGGTACCGGCAACCCGTTCTTCACCACCGACTCCGCCGCCTGCCTGCGCGCCATCGAAATCGATGCCGACGTGGTATTGAAGGCAACCAAGGTCGATGGTGTATACACTGCAGATCCATTCAAGGACCCGCATGCCGAGAAGTTCGATCATCTGACCTACGATGAAGTGCTGGATCGCAAGCTGGGTGTGATGGATCTGACGGCAATCTGTCTGTGCCGCGACCACAAGATGCCGCTGCGCGTCTTCAATATGAACAAGCCCGGCGCCCTGCTGAACATCGTGCACGGCGGCGCGGAAGGAACCCTGATCGAGGAAGTTCAAAAATGATCAACGATATCAAGAAAGACGCCCAGGACCGCATGGGCAAGTCCCTCGAAGCCCTGGCTCGCAACCTGGCTGCCATCCGCACCGGTCGCGCTCACCCAAGCATCCTGGATACCGTCAGGGTCACTGCCTGGGGCAGCGAGATGCCGCTCAACCAGGTGGCCGCGATCACCGTCGAAGATGCCCGTACCCTGAAGATCGTCGCTCACGACAAGAACCTCAGCGCGGCCATCGAGAAGGCCATCCTGACCTCCGACCTGGGCCTGAACCCGTCCAGCGCCGGTACCACCATCCGTGTGCCGATGCCGGCCCTGACCGAAGAGACCCGTAAGGGCTACACCAAGCAGGCCAGCGGCGTTGCCGAGGATGCCAAGGTGGCCGTGCGCAACGTGCGCCGCGATGCCCTGGGTGACCTGAAGAAGCTGACCAAGGACAAGGAAATCAGCGAAGACGAAGAGCGTCGCGCCGCTGATGAAATCCAGAAGCTGACCGACAAGTTCATTGCTGAAGTCGATGCTGCTTACAAAGCCAAGGAAAAGGACCTGATGGCCGTTTAAGGCCGAGGTTTTTTAATGGAAAAGTCCAAGTTGGCGGCACCGTCCTCGGTGCCGCGTCATGTCGCGATCATCATGGATGGCAACAACCGCTGGGCGAAGAAGCGCTTGTTGCCCGGCGTCGCCGGGCACAAGGCTGGCGTCGATGCGGTGCGCGCAGTCATCGAGGTGTGTGCCGAGTCCGGGGTCGAAGTGCTGACCCTGTTCGCGTTCTCCAGCGAGAACTGGCAGCGCCCGGCCGAAGAGGTCGGTGCGTTGATGGAGTTGTTCTTCTCAGCCTTGCGTCGTGAGGCCCGGCGTCTCAACGAGAACAACATCAGCCTGCGCATCATCGGTGACCGTTCGCGTTTTCACCCAGAGCTGCAGGCTGCCATGCGCGAGGCTGAAGCGCTTACCGCGGGCAGCAATCGCTTTATCCTGCAGATCGCCGCCAACTACGGTGGACAGTGGGATATCGCCCAGGCTGCCCAGCGTCTGGCGCGTGAGGTGCAGGCCGGCCATCTGCGTCCGGACGATATCACCCCAGGCTTGTTGCAGACCTGCCTGGCCACAGGCGAGCTGCCGTTGCCCGACCTGTGTATCCGCACCGGTGGCGAGCATCGCATCAGCAACTTCCTGCTGTGGCAGCTGGCTTATGCCGAACTGTACTTCTCCGACCTCTACTGGCCGGATTTCAAACACGAGGCCATGCGCAAAGCCCTGGCCGATTTCGCTTCGCGCCAGCGCCGCTTCGGTAAGACCAGCGAGCAGGTCGAGGCTGGAGCTCGTGCTTAATGCTTAAACAACGCATCATTACTGCGCTGATCCTGTTGCCGGTCGCGCTGGGTGGTTTTTTCCTGCTCAACGGCGGGGACTTCGCCCTGTTCATCGGCTTCGTGGTGACCCTCGGTGCCTGGGAGTGGGCGCGTCTGGCCGGGCTCGTAGCCCAGCCTCTGCGCATCGCCTACGCCGCTGTAGTCGCCGGGGCGCTGATGCTGCTCCACCTCATGCCGGACCTGGCGCCCTGGGTGCTCGGGGCTTCGGTCATCTGGTGGGGGCTGGCCACCTGGCTCGTGCTGACCTATCCACGCAGCAGCGAGCTGTGGGCCAGCGCAGCCTGCAAACTGCTGATCGGCCTGCTGATCTTGTTGCCGGCCTGGCAAGGGCTGATCCTGCTCAAGCACTGGCAGCTGGGTAACTGGCTGATCCTGTCGGTCATGGTGCTGGTCTGGGCCGCTGATATCGGTGCCTATTTCTCCGGGCGTGCCTTCGGCAAGCGCAAGCTGGCGCCGCAGGTAAGCCCAGGCAAGAGCTGGGAAGGCGTGTACGGCGGCCTGGCGGTCAGCCTGGTGATCACCCTGGTGGTCGGCATCAGCCGTGACTGGGGTTTCGGTCAGCTTCTGCTGGGGCTGCTGGGCGCCGCGTTGGTGGTCATGTCGTCGGTGATCGGTGATCTGACCGAAAGCATGTTCAAGCGACGTGCCGGCATCAAGGACAGCAGCAACCTGCTGCCTGGCCATGGTGGCGTGCTTGACCGCATCGACAGCCTGACGGCAGCAATCCCGATCTTTGCCGTGCTGCTGTGGGCTGCAGAATGGGGTGTGATGTGAGTGGCGTGCAGCGCATTACCGTCCTGGGTGCTACTGGCTCGATCGGCCTCAGCACCCTCGATGTGATTGCACGGCACCCCGAGCGCTACCAGGTTTTCGCCCTGAGCGGCTATTCGCGCATCGACGAGCTGTTGGCCCTGTGCGTTCAACACCGCCCGGTCTATGCCGTGGTGCCCAATGGTGAAGCCGCCGCGCGCCTGCGTGATGGCCTGGCTGGCGCTGGCTGCGTTACCCAGGTACTGGAAGGGGAGGCGGGCCTCTGTGAGGTGGCAGCAGCCCCCGAAGTGGATGCGGTGATGGCGGCCATTGTCGGCGCTGCCGGTCTGCGCCCTACCTTGGCTGCGGTCGAGGCGGGCAAGAAAGTATTGTTGGCCAACAAGGAAGCGTTGGTGATGTCCGGCGCACTGTTCATGGAAGCTGTGCGTCGCAGTGGCGCCGTGCTGTTGCCGATCGACAGCGAGCATAATGCGATCTTCCAGTGCCTGCCTGGCGATTATGCCCGTGGCCTGAGCCAGGTCGGCGTGCGCCGCATCCTGCTGACTGCCTCGGGTGGGCCGTTCCGCGAAACGCCTCAGGCAGCCTTGGTCGATGTCACGCCGGAACAGGCTTGTGCTCACCCCAACTGGTCCATGGGCCGGAAGATTTCGGTGGACTCGGCCAGCATGATGAATAAGGGCCTGGAGCTGATCGAGGCCTGCTGGCTGTTCGACGCAGCACCGGCCAAGGTCGAAGTGGTGGTGCATCCGCAAAGCGTGATCCATTCGCTGGTCGACTACGTCGATGGTTCGGTGCTGGCCCAGCTGGGCAACCCGGACATGCGCACCCCGATCGCCAACGCCCTGGCCTGGCCAGAGCGCATCGATTCCGGGGTTGCCCCGCTGGACCTGTTCGCCATCGCACGCCTGGACTTCCAGGCGCCAGACGAACAGCGCTTCCCCTGCCTGCGCCTTGCGCGCGCGGCGGCCGAGGCCGGAAACAGTGCACCTGCGGTGCTCAATGCGGCCAACGAGGTCGCGGTCGAGGCATTTCTCCAGCGGCGTATCCGCTTCCCGGAGATCGCGGGTATGATCGAACAAGTGCTAGATCAGGAACCTGTGGTACCGCTGCTGTCGCTGGAAGCGGTGTTCGCTGCCGACCAGCGCGCCCGCGAGCTGGCTCGTGAGTGGCTGAGGCGTCACGGCCGTTGAGGCTGGTCGCTCTTCCAGGGTTCTGCTGAACGTCATTCGGAGATAGATATGACTGCGCTCTACATGATTGTCGGCACCCTGGTGGCCCTGGGTGTGTTGGTCACGTTCCACGAATTCGGCCACTTCTGGGTTGCCCGGCGCTGCGGAGTCAAGGTGCTGCGCTTCTCCGTCGGCTTCGGTACGCCGCTGCTGCGTTGGCATGACCGCCAAGGCACCGAGTTCGTGGTGGCGGCGATCCCGCTGGGCGGCTACGTCAAGATGCTCGACGAGCGTGAGGGGGAAGTTCCTCCTGCGCTCGCACACCAGTCTTTCAATCGCAAGTCGGTGCGTCAGCGCATCGCGATCGTGGCTGCTGGTCCCATTGCCAACTTCCTCCTGGCCATCGTCTTCTTCTGGCTGTTGGCCATGCTCGGCACCCAGCAGGTCCGCCCGGTAATCGGCGCGGTCGAATCTGGGAGCCTGGCAGCGTCCGCAGGCCTGGCCGCTGGTCAGGAAATTGTATCTATCGATGGCAAGGCGACCAATGGCTGGTCGGCCGTCAATCTGCAGCTTGTTCGACGCCTGGGCGAGAGTGGCACGCTGCAGGTAGGGGTGCGCGACGAAGGCGCCAGTGCCGAGCGCCAGCTGCAGGTGAAGCTGGACCATTGGCTCAAGGGGGCCGACGAGCCGGACCCAATCCAGTCCCTGGGCCTGCGCCCATGGCGGCCGGCGGTTGCGCCGGTACTGGCCGAGATCGATCCGAAAGGCCCGGCCGCTGCCGCTGGTCTGAAGGCTGGCGACAAGTTGCTTGCGCTCGACGGCGCGGCACTGAGTGATTGGCAGCAGGTGGTGGACAGCGTTCGCGCTCGTCCGGACGCCCCCGTGGTGCTGCGCGTCGAGCGCGATGGCGCGGCCCTGGATGTGCCGGTGACACTGGCTCATAAAGGCGAAGGCAAGGCTGCCGGTGGTTATCTCGGGGCGGGTGTGAAGGGCGCCGAATGGCCCGCGAGCATGCTCCGCGAAGTCAGCTATGGGCCGCTGGATGCCGTTGGCGAGGGCCTCTCGCGTACTTGGAACATGAGTGTCCTGACCCTCGAGTCGCTGAAGAAAATGCTGTTCGGGGAGCTCTCGGTAAAAAACTTGAGCGGACCGATAACCATTGCTAAAGTGGCGGGCGCTTCAGCCCAGTCCGGCGTGGGGGATTTCCTGAATTTCCTGGCCTACCTGAGCATAAGCCTGGGGGTTCTTAACCTGCTGCCCATTCCGGTACTGGATGGGGGGCATTTGCTGTTTTACCTCGTCGAGTGGGCGCGCGGTCGTCCGCTGTCGGAACGGGTGCAAGGTTGGGGGATCCAGATCGGTATCAGTTTGGTCGTAGGGGTGATGTTGCTCGCCCTGATCAACGATCTGGGTCGACTTTAAAAGATTCGCTCAATTGCGAACCTGCCGCCTTCATGCGGCGGGTTGTTTATTGCCAGTTGGAATAAAAGGACTTCATGAAACGTCTGCTGCTAACTGCGGTCATGTCCGCACTGATGATCGCTGAAGTTCACGCCGAGTCCTTCACCATCTCCGATATTCGTGTCAACGGCCTGCAGCGGGTATCCGCTGGCAGCGTGTTCGGCGCGTTGCCGCTCAACGTCGGCGACCAGGCTGACGACCGCCGCCTGGTCGACTCCACCCGTTCGCTGTTCAAGACCGGCTTCTTCCAGGACATCCAGCTCAACCGCGATGGCAACGTCCTGATCATCAACGTGGTCGAGCGCCCATCGGTGTCGAGCATCGAGATCGAAGGCAACAAGGCGATCAGCACCGAAGACCTGATGAAAGGCCTGAAGCAGTCGGGCCTGGCCGAAGGCGAGATCTTCCAGCGTGCCACCCTCGAAGGCGTGCGCAACGAGCTGCAGCGCCAGTACGTGGCCCAGGGCCGCTACTCGGCCGAGGTCGACGCCGAGGTGGTGCCGCAGCCGCGCAACCGCGTGGCCTTGAAGATCAAGATCAACGAAGGCACCGTCGCTGCCATCCAGCACATCAACATCGTTGGCAACACCGTGTTCAGCGATGACGAGCTGCAGCAGCTGTTCGAGCTGAAGACCACCAACTGGCTGTCGTTCTTCAAGAACGATGACAAGTACGCCCGCGAAAAGCTTTCCGGTGACCTGGAACGCCTGCGTTCCTACTACCTGGACCGCGGCTACATCAATATGGACATCGCTTCCACCCAGGTGTCGATCACCCCGGACAAGAAGCACGTCTACATCACTGTCAACGTCAACGAAGGCGAGAAGTACACCGTTCGCGACGTCAAGCTCTCGGGTGACCTGAAGGTGCCGGAAGACCAGGTCAAGTCGCTGCTGCTGGTGCAGCCGGGCCAGGTGTTCTCGCGCAAGGTGATGACCACCACTTCCGAGCTGATCACTCGCCGCCTGGGCAACGAAGGCTATACCTTCGCCAACGTCAACGGCGTGCCACAGCCGAACGACCAAGACCACACCGTCGACATCATGTTCGTGGTCGACCCGGGCAAGCGAGCCTACGTCAACCGCATCAACTACCGCGGCAACACCAAGACCGAAGACGAAGTGCTGCGTCGCGAAATGCGCCAGATGGAAGGTGGCTGGGCTTCGACCTACCTGATCGACCAGTCCAAGACCCGCCTCGAGCGCCTGGGCTTCTTCAAGGAAGTCAACGTCGAGACCCCGGCGGTGCCAGGCACCGACGACCAGGTCGACGTCAACTACAGCGTCGAAGAGCAGGCCTCCGGCTCGATCACTGCCAGCGTCGGTTTTGCCCAGAGCGCCGGCTTGATCCTGGGTGGTTCGATCAGCCAGAGCAACTTCCTCGGTACCGGTAACAAGGTGTCCATCGGCCTGACCCGTTCGGAATACCAGACCCGCTACAACTTCGGCTTCGTTGACCCCTACTTCACTGCCGACGGCGTGAGCCTGGGTTACAACGCCTTCTACCGCAGCACCGACTACAGCGACCTTGATGTCGACGTGGCCAGCTATGCCGTAGACAGCCTGGGTGCCGGTGTGAGCCTTGGCTATCCAATCAGCGAAACCTCGCGTCTGACCTATGGCTTGAGCGTTCAGCAGGACAAGATCAAGACCGGTAGATACACCGTTGACGAGATCTTCGACTTCCTCCAGCAGGAAGGTGACAGCTTCACCAACTTCAAGGCATCGGTCGGCTGGTCCGAGTCGACCCTGAACAAAGGTGTGCTGGCGACCCGCGGTCACTCCCAGAGCCTGACGCTCGAGACCACCATCCCGGGCAGCGACCTGTCGTTCTACAAACTCGACTACCGCGGCCAGCTGTTCAAGCCAATCACCAACGACTACACCCTGCGCCTGCACACCGAACTGGGCTATGGTGATGGTTTCGGTAGCACTTCGGGCTTGCCGTTCTACGAGAACTACTTCGCGGGTGGCTTCAATTCTGTCCGTGGCTTCAAGGACAGCAGCCTGGGTCCACGCAGCACGCCTAGTCGTGGTGCCGCGGTTACTGGCAACCAAGGTACCATCGAGGACCCGGATCAGGATCCGCTGCCGTTCGGTGGTAACGTGCTCGTGCAAGGTGGTGTCGAGCTGCTGTTCCCGCTGCCGTTCGTCAAGGACCAGCGTTCCCTGCGCACCTCCGTGTTCTGGGATGTGGGTAACGTGTTCGACACCAACTGCGGCAGCAAACCGGATTGCGAAAAGGTCGGTTTCTCGGGCATGGCCAGTTCGGTCGGCCTGGGTGTGACCTGGATTACTGCTCTGGGCCCGTTGAGCTTCAGCCTGGCGATGCCGGTGAAGAAGCCGGACGATGCTGATACCCAGGTGTTCCAATTCTCTCTGGGCCAGACCTTCTAAGGTCGGCCCTTGCTTAACGACAACGGTTTTTCCAGGAGTGCATCGTGCGTAAATTGGCTCAACTGGCCGTAGTGGCCGCGGCGCTGGTCGCCACCCCGGCTTTCGCCGAAATGAAGGTCGCCGTGCTGAACTATCAGATGGCTCTGCTCGAATCCGATGCCGCCAAGAAGTACGCGGTCGATGCCGAGAAGAAGTTCGGCCCGCAACTGACCAAGCTGAAAAGCCTGGAAAGCAGCGCCAAGGGCATCCAGGACCGTCTGATCAAGGGCGGTGACAAGATGCAGCAGCAGGAGCGTGAACGCCTGGAGCTCGAATTCAAGCAGAAAGCCCGTGACTTCCAGTTCCAGTCCAAGGAACTGAACGAGGCCAAGGCCGTTGCCGACCGCGACATGCTCAAGCAGCTGAAGCCCAAGCTGGACGGTGCTGTCGAGGAAGTGATCAAGAAGGGCGGCTACGACCTGGTTCTCGAGCGCGGCGCGGTCATCGATGTCAAACCTCAGTACGACATCACCCGCCAAGTCATCGAGCGCATGAACCAAGCGCGTTGATATGACCGTGACCATGACGCTCGGCCAGCTGGCCGAGGCCCTCGGGGCCACACTCAAAGGCCCTGAG
This sequence comes from Pseudomonas sp. NBRC 111123, assembly GCF_001320205.1. Taxonomy (NCBI): domain Bacteria; kingdom Pseudomonadati; phylum Pseudomonadota; class Gammaproteobacteria; order Pseudomonadales; family Pseudomonadaceae; genus Pseudomonas; species Pseudomonas sp. NBRC 111123. The sequence continues at coordinate 52,529 of NZ_BCAZ01000010.1, read as the reverse complement.
GCGCTGCCGATTACCGGGCTGGCCACCTTGCAGGAGGCCGGCCCCGGTCAATTGAGCTTCCTCGCCAACCCGCAGTACCGCAAATACCTGGACAACTGCCAGGCCGCTGCGGTGCTGCTCAAGGCTGCGGACGCCGAAGGCTTTGCCGGCAATGCCCTGATCGTGGCCGACCCGTACCTGGCGTATGCGCGCATTTCCCACCTGTTCGACCCCAAACCCAAGGCTGTGGCGGGTATACATCCCAGCGCCGTGGTGGCGGATGATGCCCAGGTGGATGCCAGCGCCAGTATCGGGCCGTTTGCGGTCATCGAAAGCGGTGCGCGCATCGGCGCCAATGTCAGCATTGGCGCACATTGCTTCGTCGGTGCCCGTTGTGTGGTCGGTGAAGGCGGCTGGCTGGCACCGCGGGTCACGCTGTATCACGACGTGACCATCGGCAAGCGTGTGGTCATTCAGTCGGGTGCCGTGATCGGTGGCGAGGGCTTCGGCTTCGCGAACGAAAAGGGCATCTGGCGCAAGATCGCCCAGATTGGCGGCGTCACCCTTGGTGATGACGTGGAAATCGGTGTCAATACTGCGGTTGACCGTGGCGCGCTGTCCGACACGCGGATCGGCGACGGGGTCAAGCTCGACAACCAGATCCAGATCGCCCACAACGTGCAGATCGGTGATCACACGGCCATGGCTGCTTGTGTGGGTATCTCCGGTAGCACGCGCATCGGCAAGCATTGCATGCTGGCAGGTGGCGTTGGCCTGGTGGGGCATATCGATATCTGCGATAACGTATTTGTCTCCGGGATGACCATGGTGACCCGCTCGATCACCGAACCAGGCTCCTATTCATCCGGCACGGCCATGCAGCCTTTGGCTGACTGGCGCAAGAGCGCGGCGCGTATCCGCCAGCTCGACGACATGGCCAAGCGTCTCCAGCAGCTGGAAAAACGTGTCGATACCGTGACCTCAGGTGGCCAGCCGACATCAGAAGGCTGATACCATTTCCTGAGCAAGAGTGAACAGTCGCTAGCTGGCTCCTCTTTGGACTGCAAAAGGAGCGTGTGGTCAGCACCTGCGCTCCCTATTCTTATTACAGGCTTCCCCCCGAAATGATGGACATCAACGAGATTCGCGAATACCTGCCTCACCGCTACCCGTTTCTGCTGGTAGATCGCGTGACGGATCTGGACTTCGAGGCCCAGAGCATTCGTGCCTACAAGAATGTCAGCATCAACGAGCCGTTCTTCAATGGCCATTTCCCGGCGCACCCGATCATGCCGGGCGTCCTGATCATCGAAGCCATGGCCCAGGCGGCCGGCATCCTTGGTTTCAAGATGCTCGATGCCAAGCCGGCCGATGGCACCCTGTACTACTTCGTCGGTTCCGACAAGCTGCGTTTCCGCCAACCGGTTCTGCCGGGTGACCAGTTGGTACTGGAAGCCAAGTTCCTCAGCCGCAAAAGCATGATCTGGAAGTTCGAGTGCCGTGCCCTGGTCGACGGCAAGCCGGTATGCTCGGCCGAGATCACCTGTGCGGAACGCTCCCTATGAGTTCGATTGATCCGCGGGCGATCATCGATCCGTCGGCCAAGCTGGCCGACGGCGTCGAGGTTGGCCCGTGGTCGATCGTCGGCCCGGATGTCGAAATCGGTGAGGGTACGGTCATTGGCCCGCACGTGGTGCTCAAAGGGCCGACCCGGATTGGCAAGCACAACCGCATCTACCAGTTTTCCTCGATTGGCGAAGACACCCCTGACCTCAAGTACAAGGGTGAGCCGACGCGTCTGGTGATCGGCGACCACAACGTCATCCGTGAAGGTGTGACCATTCACCGTGGTACGGTCCAGGATCGTGCGGAAACCACGCTGGGTGATCACAACCTGATCATGGCCTATGCCCACATTGGTCACGACAGCGTCATTGGCAACCACTGCATCCTGGTCAACAACACGGCGCTGGCCGGGCATGTGCACGTGGGCGACTGGGCGATCCTGTCCGGTTTCACCCTGGTGCACCAGTACTGCCATATTGGCGCCCATGCGTTCTCCGGCATGGGTACGGCGATTGGCAAGGATGTACCTGCCTTCGTCACGGTGTTCGGCAGCCCTGCCGAGGCCCGCAGCATGAACTTCGAAGGCATGCGCCGCCGTGGCTTCAGCGACGAGGTCATCCATGCCCTGCGTCGTTCCTACAAGATCGTCTATCGCCAGGGTTTGACCGTGGAAGAGGCAATCAAGGAACTGGACGAGCTGGCCGCCAAGTATGAGCAGGTCGAGCTGTTCCGCCAGTCGATCGTGAACTCCGCCCGCGGCATTACCCGCTGACATGGCGCAGCTTTGCGTAGCCCTGGTCGCGGGTGAGGCCAGCGGCGATATTCTCGGTTCCGGGCTTATGCGCGCCCTCAAGGCGCGCCATCCCGATGTCCGCTTTATCGGTGTGGGTGGCCCGTTGATGGAGGCCGAAGGCCTTCAGTCATACTTCCCCATGGAGCGCCTCGCGGTCATGGGGCTGGTCGAAGTGCTGGGGCGCCTGCGTGAGCTGCTAAAGCGCCGCAAGGCATTGATCCAGACCCTGATCGGCGAAAAGCCCGATGTGTTCATTGGTATCGACGCCCCCGATTTCACCCTCAATATCGAACTGAAACTGCGCCAGGCGGGGATCAAGACCGTCCATTACGTCAGCCCGTCGGTCTGGGCCTGGCGGCAGAAGCGCGTGCTGAAGATTCGCGAAGGTTGCGACCTGATGCTCACGCTGCTGCCGTTCGAAGCACGCTTCTATGAGGAACAGGGCGTACCGGTGCGGTTCGTCGGCCACCCGCTGGCCGATACCATTCCGTTGGCGGCAGACCGTCAGGCAGCGCGTAGCGAGTTGGGCCTGGCCGATGGGCCGCTGGTGGCTTTGATGCCGGGTAGCCGTGGTGGTGAGGTCGGGCGCCTGGGGGTACTGTTCCTCGACGCCGCCCAGCGCCTGCGCGAGCTGGTACCTGGCGTGCGTTTCGTATTGCCGTGCGCCAACGCGGCGCGGCGTGCCCAGGTCGAGCAGATGCTCGAAGGCCGCGATCTGCCGTTGACCTTGCTCGATGGTCAGTCGCACCGGGCGCTGGCTGCTTGTGACGCGGTGCTGATCGCCTCTGGTACCGCCACGCTGGAGGCGTTGCTGTACAAGCGCCCGATGGTCGTTGCCTATCGCCTGGCCCCGCTGACCTACTGGATTCTCAAGCGTCTGGTGAAAAGCCCTTACGTATCGCTGCCCAACCTGCTCGCCCAGCGCGAGCTGGTGCCTGAGCTGCTGCAGGAAGCCGCGACCAGCGAAGCCCTGGCACAGACCTTGGCACCGCTGGTCACCGACGGCGCCCAGCAAACCGAACGCTTCGACGCGATACACCGTACCCTGCGCCGCGACGCCTCCAATCAGGCGGCCGACGCGGTGCTGGCCCTGCTCAAGGACCGCTGACATGCAGATTGGACTGGACTTCAACCTGGTCGAAGACCTGGTTGCCGGCGTAGACGAAGTAGGCCGCGGCCCCCTGTGCGGTGCAGTGGTCACGGCTGCGGTGATTCTCGACCCGGCGCGGCCGATTGTCGGTCTCAACGATTCGAAGAAGCTCACCGAAGCCAGGCGCGAGGCGCTGTTCGACGAGATCTGCGAAAAAGCCCTGAGCTTCTGCATCGCCCGCGCCGAAGTCGAGGAAATCGACCGGCTCAACATCCTCCAGGCCACCATGCTGGCCATGCAGCGAGCGGTGGAAGGGCTGCACGTTACCCCGAAGCTGGCACTGATCGACGGCAACCGTTGCCCGAAACTGGCGGTCCCGGCAGCACCAGTGGTCAAGGGAGATAGCCAGGTGCCGGCGATTGCCGCAGCGTCGATCCTGGCCAAGGTTACCCGCGACCGGGAGATGAGCGCGTTCGAGCTGATCTATCCGGGGTATGGGATAGGCGGGCACAAGGGCTACCCTACGCCGGTGCACCTCGAAGCCCTGGCGCGCCTTGGGCCTACCCCCATTCATCGGCGTTCCTTCGCCCCGGTGCGGGCAGCCTGGGAAGCCCGCGAGAGCATCACCGATTCCCTGATCTGATTAACTGGGGCCGCTATGCGGCCCAATCGCTTTTGTAGGAGCGGCTTCAGCCGCGAACGCCGGCATAGCCGGTGCCAACCACCGCGCGCCTGATTCGCGGCTAAAGCCGCGCCTACAGAGATCGTGTTGCAAAGCAGCCGCCAAATCCCCCACTCAATTACGCTACAATCCCGCCCTTGTCGTTAAGCATTGCTACAGGACTTTCCATGTCGGTTCCCTTCGTTCACCTGCGCGTCCATTCCGAATTCTCGCTGGTAGACGGCCTGGTGCGGATCAAACCGCTGGCCAAGGCACTGGCGGGGATGAACATGCCGGCGGTGGCGATCACTGACCAGAGCAACATGTGCTCGCTGGTCAAGTTCTACAAGACCGCCATGGGCGCCGGGATCAAGCCGATCTGCGGTGCCGACCTGTGGCTGGCCGGGGCCGATCCGGAAGCACCGCTGTCGCGTATCTGCTTCCTGGCCATGGACCCCAAGGGCTACCGCAACCTCACCGAGCTGATTTCGCGCGGCTGGACCGACGGCCAGCGCAACGGCCTGGTGATCCTTCAGCGTGAGTGGATCGCCCCCGCCAGCGAAGGGCTGATTGCCCTGTCCGCGGGCAAGGAAGGCGATATCGGCATGGCCCTGATGAATGGCCGCCAGGATGAAGCCCAGGCCCTGCTGCGCGACTGGATGGGCATGTTCCCGGAGCGCTTCTACGTTGAGGTGCAGCGCACCAACCGCGCCGGCGACGAAGAGTACGTGCACGCCGCCGTGGCCCTGGCTGACCAGCTTGGCGCGCCGCTGGTGGCTACCAACGATGTCCGTTTCATCAAGCAGTCTGACTTCGATGCCCACGAAACCCGCGTCTGTATCGGGGAGGGTTGGACCCTCGACGATCCGCGCCGCCCGCGTTGCTACAGCGACCAGCAGTACCTGAAGTCGGCCGAGGAAATGGCCGAACTGTTCAGCGACCTGCCTGATGCCATTGCCAACACCGTCGAGATCGCCAAGCGTTGCAACATCCAGGTGCAGCTGGGCAAGTACTTCCTGCCCGATTTCCCGACGCCCAATGGCATGAGTATCGACGACTACCTGCGCCATGTGTCCCATGAGGGCCTGGAAGAACGCCTGGCGGTGCTCTGGCCGAAGGAGACCACGCCCAATTACGAAGAGAAGCGCCAGGTCTATCTGGACCGCCTGAAGTTCGAGCTGGACATCATCATCCAGATGGGCTTCCCCGGTTACTTCCTGATCGTTATGGACTTCATCAAGTGGGCCAAGAACAACGACGTGCCGGTCGGCCCAGGCCGGGGTTCGGGTGCCGGTTCGCTGGTGGCCTACGTGCTGAAGATCACCGACCTCGACCCGTTGGCCTACGACCTGCTGTTCGAGCGCTTCCTCAACCCTGAACGTATTTCCATGCCCGACTTCGACGTCGACTTCTGCATGGATGGCCGTGACCGGGTGATCGATTACGTGGCCGAAGCCTATGGCCGCAACGCCGTGAGCCAGATCATCACTTTCGGTACCATGGCCGCCAAGGCGGTGGTGCGCGACGTGGCGCGGGTGCAGGGCAAGTCCTACGGCCTGGCCGACCGCCTGTCGAAGATGATCCCGTTCGAAGTGGGCATGACCCTGGAGAAAGCCTACGAGCAGGAAGAGATCCTGCGCGACTTCCTCAAGGGCGACGAGGATGCCCGCGAAATCTGGGACATGGCGCTCAAGCTCGAAGGTGTCACCCGTGGTACCGGCAAGCATGCCGGTGGCGTGGTGATTGCCCCGACCAAGCTCACCGACTTCTCGCCGATCGCCTGTGACGAAGAGGGCGGCGGCCTGGTAACCCAGTTCGACAAGGATGACGTCGAGGCTGCGGGCCTTGTGAAGTTCGACTTCCTCGGCCTGCGCACCCTGACCATCATCAAGTGGGCGATGGAGATCATCAACCGCGAGCAGGCCAAGCGGAACCTGCCCGATCTGAACATCGACTTCATCCCGCTGGACGACCGCAAGACCTACGAGCTGCTGCAGAAAGCCGAGACCACGGCGGTGTTCCAGCTCGAATCCCGCGGCATGAAGGAGCTGATCAAGAAGCTCAAGCCTGACTGCCTGGAAGACCTCATCGCACTGGTGGCACTGTTCCGCCCGGGCCCGTTGCAGTCGGGCATGGTGGACGACTTCATCAACCGCAAGCACGGCCGCGCCGAGCTGGCCTACCCGCACTCGGACTACCAGTACGAAGGCCTCAAGCCCGTACTGGCCCCGACCTACGGCATCATCCTGTACCAGGAACAGGTGATGCAGATTGCCCAGGTGATGGCGGGCTATACCCTCGGCGGCGCCGACATGCTGCGCCGGGCGATGGGTAAGAAAAAGCCTGAAGAAATGGCCAAGCAGCGCGGCGGTTTCATCGAGGGTTGCGTCGCCAACAATATCGATGCGGATCTCGCAGGTAACATCTTCGACCTGGTAGAAAAGTTCGCCGGCTACGGCTTCAACAAGTCCCACTCCGCCGCCTATGGCCTGGTGTCGTACCAGACTGCCTGGCTGAAGACCCACCACCCGGCACCGTTCATGGCCGCAGTACTCTCGGCGGACATGCACAACACCGACAAGGTGGTGGTGCTGGTCGAGGAAGTGCGCAGCATGAAGCTGCGCCTCGATGCGCCGGACGTGAACTTCTCCGATTTCAAGTTCACCGTGAACAACGACGGCCGTATCGTCTACGGCCTGGGGGCAATCAAAGGCGTCGGCGAAGGCCCGGTGGAAGCCATCGTCGAGGCGCGTGCCCAGGGTGGCCCGTTCAAGGATCTGTTCGACTTCTGCGAGCGCATCGACCTCAAGCGAGTCAACAAACGTACCCTCGATGCGCTGGTGCGCAGCGGTGCGCTGGACCGCCTGGGCCCGCATTTCCATGATGAGATCAAGGCCTACCACGCCAACATCGACCTCAACCGTGCGACCTTGCTCTCGGCACTGGGCGAAGCCATCAAGGCAGCCGAGCAGGCGGCCCATACCGCTGACAGTGGTCACGTCGACCTGTTCGGCGGCATGTTCGACGAGGCGGATGTCGACGTCTACGCCAACCACCGCAAGGTGCGCGAGCTGACACTCAAGGAGCGCCTGAAGGGCGAGAAGGACACTCTGGGCCTGTACCTCACAGGTCACCCTATCGATGAATACGAGACCGAGATCCGCCGTTTTGCCCGCCAGCGCATCGTCGACCTCAAACCGTCGCGCGAGACCCAGACCATTGCCGGCATGATCATTGCCCTGCGGGTAATGAAGAACAAGAAGGGCGACAAGATGGGCTTTGTCACCCTGGATGACCGCTCTGGGCGCATCGAGGCGTCGCTGTTTGCCGATGCGTTCATGGCGGCACAGTCCTTGCTGCAGGCCGATGCGATGGTGGTGGTCGAAGGGGAGGTCAGCAACGATGACTTCTCCGGTGGGCTGCGCCTGCGGGTGAAGCAGGTGATGACCATGGAAGACGCACGCACCAAGCTGGCCGAGAGCCTGCGCCTGAAGGTGGCACACGAGGCGCTCAAGGGCGACCGCCTGAAGTGGCTGGGCGAATTGATCACCCGCCACCGTGGTGCCTGCCCGATCACGCTGGAGTACACCGGCAGCGATGCCAAGGCCATGTTGCAGTTTGGCGAGCAATGGTCGATCGACCCGGCCGATGGCCTGATTCAGGCACTGCGTGACCAGTTCGGGCGTGAGAACGTCTTCCTGCAATATCGTTGAATCGACGAAATTTAATCTCGACCTATATGCGCCTGATCCCTTAAGGTAGGGCGCCAAACGGATCAACCGGCCGGCCGCCTGGCCGTAGACCCAAGACGGATGACTATGAACCCGAATTTTCTCGATTTCGAACAGCCGATTGCCGACCTGCAAGCCAAGATCGAAGGCCTGCGCCTGGTGGGTAACGACAACTCGCTGAACATCAGCGATGAAATTGCCCGTCTGCAAGACAAGAGCAACACCCTGACCGAAAGCATCTTCGGCAACCTGACCAGCTGGCAGATCGCCCGCCTGGCCCGTCACCCACGTCGTCCGTACACCCTGGACTACCTGGAGCACATCTTCACCGAGTTCGAAGAACTGCACGGCGACCGTCACTTCTCCGATGATGCTGCCATCGTCGGTGGTACCGCACGTCTGGACGGCAAGCCCGTAATGGTCATCGGCCACCAGAAGGGCCGCGAAGTGCGTGAAAAGGTTCGCCGCAACTTCGGCATGCCGCGCCCTGAAGGCTACCGCAAGGCCTGCCGCCTGATGGAAATGGCCGAGCGCTTCAAGATGCCGATCCTGACCTTCATCGACACCCCGGGCGCTTACCCGGGCATCGACGCCGAAGAGCGCAACCAGAGCGAGGCGATCGCCTGGAACCTGCGCGTCATGGCCCGCCTGAAGACCCCGATCATTGCCACCGTGATCGGTGAGGGCGGTTCCGGCGGTGCGCTGGCCATCGGTGTGTGCGACCAGCTGAACATGCTGCAGTACTCCACCTACTCGGTGATCTCGCCAGAAGGCTGCGCCTCGATCCTGTGGAAGACGGCCGACAAGGCTGCCGACGCCGCCGAAGCCATGGGCATCACCGCCGAGCGCCTCAAGAGCCTGAACATCGTCGACAAGGTCATCCAGGAGCCGCTGGGCGGCGCCCACCGTGACCCGGCCAAGATGTCCGAAAGCATCCGTGCCGATCTGGTGCAGCAACTGGACATGCTCGGCAAGCTCGACAACGACGCGCTGCTGGCCCGTCGTTACGACCGCCTGATGAGCTACGGTCTCTGATAGATCCCGGGGCCGCTGCGCGGCCCCTGTGGGAGCGGGTTTACCCGCGAAGAAGGCGACGCGGTGCACGGCACCGGCTTCGCCGGTGTTCGCGGGTAAACCCGCTCCCACGGGGATTTGGTTATCAAGCCGAGTGAGGCGCACATGATCAACCTCACCCCCTGGCTCAACGCCCCCACCTGGTACATCGCCTTCTCCGGCGGCCTCGATTCCACTGTCCTTCTGCACCTGCTGGCTGAGCACGCCCGCAACTCCGCAACCCCGCCACTACGCGCCCTCCATATCCATCACGGTCTGCAACCTGCTGCCGACACCTGGCCCGCTCACTGCCAAGCCATCTGCGACAAGCTCGGTATCGATCTCCAGGTCATCCGCGTCCAGGTCCCCCCCGGCGCCAGCCTCGAACAGGCTGCCCGCGACGCTCGCTACGCCGCCTTCACGAACGTGCTAGGTCCCGGTGACATCCTGTTCACCGCCCAGCACCGCGACGACCAGGCCGAAACCTTGCTCTTCCGCCTGCTGCGAGGTGCCGGCTTGCGTGGCCTTGCGGCGATGCCCGAACAGCGCGCCCTAGGGCAGGGCAGCCTGGTCCGGCCGTTGCTGGCCACCTCGCGCCAGCAGCTGCATGACTACGCCCAGGTCCAAGGGCTGGTGTGGATCGAAGATCCAACGAACGCTGATTGCGCCTTCGACCGCAACTATCTGCGCGCGCAGGTGTTCCCGCACTTGCAACAGCGTTGGCCGCAGGCCAGCCAGAACTTCGCCCGTTGTGCAGAGCACCTGGGCGAGGCGCTGGGGCTGCTCGATGAACTGGCGCTGGGCGATCTGGCCAAAGCCGGGGAGGGCGGCGCGCCGGCCTGGGCTGCCCTGCAGTCGCTCGATCTGGCGGTGCTCACCCGTTTGTCACCTGCGCGGCAGCGCAATGCCTTGCAGCACTGGCTGAGCCAGCGAACCCGCCTGCCCGATACCCGTCATTGGGCAGGTTGGGCGGACCTGCGCGATGCCGCGGCAGATGCACAACCGATCTGGCGGCTTGCCGATGGTCGGTTAATACGCAGTCACGGTCGCATCTGGTGGCTGAGTGGCGACTGGTTGAAGCAGCCGGCGGGCGAGGTGCCCTGGCGCGATCCTGGCGAGGCCCTGGCACTGCCGGGCAACGGCAGTGTGCGTCTAGATGTCGCCCAGCCGCCGGGCGAACTGCGTATCGCCTATCGCCAGGGCGGCGAGGTCCTGGATATCCCCGGCCGCGGCCGACGCGACCTCAAGCGGCTGCTCAACGAGCTGCAGGTCCCGCACTTCGTGCGTCCGCGCCTGCCACTGCTATATCGCGGCGAGCGCCTGCTGGCGGTGGCCAATCTGCCTTCGCTGGCGCAGGCCGATTGCCAGCTTCATTGGCAGCCGCCGACGAACGCGCAAGGTTTGAGCTGAAGGGTACATTCCGGTAGACTACCCTCCCTTCTTGATACAACTTCTGTGGCTTCCCCGGAAACACAGCAGTTGCCGATTACCAAGCAGTTTTTTGCTGGGCTGATTCTGGAAATGACGAGCGAGCTCCATGCCGGGGATACCCCTGGTCTGTACAGACGCGGCAGTTTTTCGAGATGCACTGTGATTGACGCAGGTGATCGGGGGCTTCGGCCTTCCTTCGCTTTCTCCGGCGGCGCTGGCCGCCTTAACGCAGACTTCTAGGGTTTTTCATGACGCGCTACATATTCGTCACGGGCGGTGTTGTTTCTTCATTGGGGAAAGGCATTGCCTCGGCTTCCCTGGCGGCCATCCTGGAAGCGCGGGGCCTGAAGGTCACCATGCTCAAGCTGGATCCGTACATCAACGTCGATCCGGGCACCATGAGCCCGTTCCAGCATGGTGAAGTGTTCGTCACCCACGATGGCGCCGAGACCGACCTCGACCTGGGCCACTACGAGCGGTTCATCCGCACCACCATGACCCAGAACAACAACTTCACCACCGGCCGCATCTACGAGCACGTGCTGCGTAAAGAGCGTCGTGGTGACTACCTGGGCGCGACCATCCAGGTGATCCCGCACATCACCGACGAGATCAAGCGTCGCATCATCAAGGGCGCCGGCGATGCCGACGTGGCCCTGGTGGAAATCGGCGGTACCGTGGGTGACATCGAGTCGCAGCCGTTCCTCGAGGCGATTCGCCAGCTGCGTGTCGAAGTAGGCTCCAAGCGCGCCATGCTGATGCACCTGACCCTGGTCCCGTACATCGCCACTGCCGGTGAGACCAAAACCAAGCCGACCCAGCACTCGGTCAAGGAGCTGCGCTCCATCGGCCTGCAGCCTGACGTGCTGATTTGCCGTTCCGACCACCCGGTCGACGCCTCGTCGCGCCGCAAGATCGCGCTGTTCACCAACGTCGAAGAACGTGCGGTGATTTCGCTGGAAGACGTCGACACCATCTACAAGATCCCAGGTGTTCTGCACGCCCAGGGCCTGGACGACTTCGTCGTCGAGCGCTTCGGCCTGCAGTGCAACAGCGCCGACCTGTCCGAGTGGGACAAAGTGGTCGATGCCAAGCTCAACCCTGAGCAGGAAGTGACCATCGCCATGGTCGGCAAATACATGGAGTTGCTGGATGCGTACAAGTCGCTGATCGAAGCGATGAGTCACGCCGGCATCACCAACCGTACCAAGGTCAACCTGCGTTACATCGATTCCGAAGACATCGAGAACCAGGGCACCAGCCTGCTCGAAGGTGCCGACGCCATTCTGGTCCCGGGCGGTTTCGGCCTGCGTGGCGTGGAAGGCAAGATCACTGCGGTACAGTACGCCCGTGAGAACAAGGTTCCGTACCTGGGCATCTGCCTGGGCATGCAGGTGGCCGTGATCGAGTTCGCCCGTAACGTGATGGGCTGGAAAGACGCCAACTCCACCGAGTTCGACCGCAACAGCGGCCACCCGGTGGTCGGCCTGATCACCGAGTGGGCCGACGCCACCGGTGCCGTCGAGACCCGTACCGAAGCGTCCGACCTGGGCGGCACCATGCGCCTGGGCGCACAGGACTGCCAACTGGCTGCCGGTTCCAAGGTGCACGACTGCTACGGCAAGGACGTCATCACCGAGCGTCACCGCCACCGTTACGAAGTCAACAACAACCTGCTGCCACAGCTGGTCGATGGCGGCCTGGTGGTTTCCGGTCGTTCCGAAGACGGCGCGCTGGTCGAAGTGGTCGAGGCCAAGGATCACCCATGGTTCGTTGCCTGCCAGTTCCACCCGGAGTTCACCTCCACTCCGCGTGACGGTCACCCGCTGTTCAGCGGCTTCGTCAAGGCGGCCCTGGCCCAGAAGAACAAGGCCTGATTTTTTCAGGTCTTTGGTGAGTTTTCCGACGGTTAAAGCCGCGCAAGGCTCATTTCTCGGGTAAAGTACGCCCCGATCTACCCCTGACCGCTCGGTCAGGGGTTGCTTCTGCCAGGCCTGCCTGCTGCGTCCCCGCCTGGTGCAAGGCAAGAATTCCCTAAGCTGCGTTGTTTTCGTCAATTCTGGAGTGCTTACAACAATGGCAAAAATCGTCGACATCAAAGGTCGTGAAGTTCTCGATTCGCGTGGCAACCCCACTGTGGAAGCCGATGTACTGCTCGACAACGGCATCATCGGCAGCGCTTGCGCGCCGTCCGGTGCTTCCACCGGCTCGCGCGAAGCGCTGGAGCTGCGTGATGGCGACAAGAGCCGTTACCTGGGCAAGGGCGTGCTGAAGGCCGTCGCCAACATCAACGGCCCGATCCGCGACCTGCTGCTGGGCAAGGATCCTTCCGACCAGAAGGCCCTGGACCGCGCCATGATCGAGCTGGACGGTACCGAGAACAAGGCCAAGCTGGGCGCCAACGCCATCCTGGCGGTGTCCCTGGCTGCCGCCAAGGCTGCTGCACAGGATCAGGACCTGCCGCTGTACGCGCACATCGCCAACCTGAACGGCACCCCGGGCCAGTACTCGATGCCGGTTCCGATGATGAACATCATCAACGGTGGCGAGCACGCCGACAACAACGTCGACATCCAGGAGTTCATGGTTCAGCCGGTGGGCGCCAAGACCTTCTCCGATGGCCTGCGCATGGGCACCGAGATCTTCCACCACCTCAAAGCTGTGCTGAAGGCCCGTGGCCTGAACACCGCCGTAGGTGACGAAGGTGGCTTCGCTCCGAACCTGGCCTCCAACGAAGACGCCCTGGGCGCCATCGCCGAAGCCGTTGAAAAAGCCGGCTACAAGCTGGGCACCGACGTGACCCTGGCCCTGGACTGCGCGGCTTCCGAATTCTACGAAGACGGCAAGTACAACCTGTCCGGTGAAGGCAAATCGTTCGATGCCGAAGGCTTCGCCGAGTACCTGAAAGGCCTGACCGAGCGTTTCCCGATCATCTCGATCGAAGACGGCCTGGACGAGTCCGACTGGGCTGGCTGGAAGATCCTGACCGACAAGATCGGCGAGAAGGTGCAACTGGTCGGCGACGACCTGTTCGTGACCAACACCAAGATCCTCAAGGAAGGCATCGAGAAGGGTATCGGTAACTCGATCCTGATCAAGTTCAACCAGATCGGCTCGCTGACCGAAACCCTGGAAGCCATCCAGATGGCCAAGGCTGCCGGCTACACTGCGGTGATCTCGCACCGTTCCGGTGAAACCGAAGACTCGACCATCGCTGACCTTGCCGTGGGTACCGCTGCCGGCCAGATCAAGACTGGCTCGCTGTGCCGCTCCGACCGCGTCTCGAAGTACAACCAGCTGCTGCGCATCGAAGAGCAACTGGGCGCCAAAGCGGTTTACCGTGGTCGTGCCGAGTTTCGCGGTTAAGCAAGAGATGGTAAAAAGACAGCAGCCAAGGCTGTCGGAACTTTCGATCTGAAATTTCTGACGCTTCATGCGGGTTTCTGTCAACGAAGCCTGGCCTCGGCCAGGCTTCGTGCTATATGACGCCCGTGTGCGGCGGTCTTTAACCTGGATACCTTGATGCGCAGTCCCTATTGGTTGTTCCTTGTCCTGCTCCTGCTGCTCGGTGGCCTGCAGTACCGCCTTTGGGTGGGTAACGGCAGCCTGGCGCAAGTGGCCGAGCTCAAGCAGCAGATCGACGAACAGCACGCCGAGAACGAGCGGCTGCTGGAGCGTAACCGCGTGCTCGATGCCGAGGTGCTGGAGTTGAAGAAGGGTATGGAGACCGTCGAAGAACGGGCTCGTCATGAACTGGGAATGGTCAAAGAGGGCGAAACCCTCTTCCAGCTGCCGCAAAAATGAATGAATCTTTGCCGGCCTTCTGGGCCGTAATTCCTGCTGCGGGCGTCGGTGCCCGCATGGCTGCCGACCGCCCCAAGCAATACCTGGAGCTGGCCGGGCAGACCCTCCTTGAGCACAGCCTCGACTGTTTTCTTGGCCACCCCTCGCTCAAGGGCGTGGTGGTCAGCATTGCCGAAGATGACCCGTACTGGCCTGGCCTGCGTTGCGCCAGCGACCCGCGCATCCAACGTGCAGCGGGTGGTGACGAACGTGCCGACTCGGTGCTCAATGCCTTGTTGCTGCTGCATGCCCAGGGGGCGTCGGACAACGACTGGGTGCTGGTGCACGATGCGGCTCGGCCGAACCTGGCGCGTAGTGACCTGGATAAGCTGCTGTCGGAGTTGGCTGACGACCCGGTAGGCGGGCTGCTGGCGGTGCCGGCGCGCGATACCCTCAAGCGCGCCGATGCCAATGGGCGGGTCGCCGCGACGGTGGACCGCAGTACCATCTGGCAGGCCTATACACCGCAGATGTTCCGCCTGGGCGCGCTGCATCGGGCCTTGGCCGAAAGCCTGGTTTCGGATGTGGTGGTGACCGACGAGGCGTCGGCCATCGAGTGGTCGGGGCAGGCGCCGCGGCTGGTCGAAGGGCGCAGTGACAACATCAAGGTCACCCGGCCAGAAGATCTGGAGTGGCTGCGCCAGCGCTGGGCGGGCAGGCGCTGAGATTGCAGGGGCCGCTTTGCGGCCCTCTCGCGACACAAGGCCGCTCCTACAGGAGATCGCATTTCCCTGTAGGAGCGGCCTTGTGTCGCGAAAGGACCGCGCAGCGGCCCCGGCATTCGATCAGGTCACCCGATACTCAGGCAACTCCGCCAACCCTTCCTTCAGGTAATCCACCAACCGCCTTACCTTCGGCGATAAGTGCCGCTGCTGCGGATACAACGCCCAAACCGCCGTATTCGGCGGCTGATGCCCCTCCAGCAACGAAACCAGTGCGCCGCTGTTCAAGTGCTCGAGCACGTAATAGTCCGGCAACTGGCACAACCCCATCCCCAACAGCGCCGCATCCAGCACGGCCTGGCCACTGTTGCAGCGCCAGTTGCCCTGCACCCGCTGGCTGATCTCGCGGCCATCCTGCTGCAGCCCCCACAGGTCAGAGCTACCGATCAGGCAATTGTGCCGGGCCAGTTCCGACAGGCTGTGCGGCCGCCCGTAGCGCTCCAGGTACGCTGGCGAGGCACACAGGTACATGCGCCGCGGCGCAAGGCGCGTGGCCACCAGCCGCGAGTCGGCCAGCCGGCCCAGGCGAATCGCCAGGTCCATGCCTTCGTGCAGCAGGTCGAGGGTGCGGTTGCTCAGTTCAACTTCGACCCGCAATTGCGGATACAGCGCCATGAAACGCGTTACCAGCGGCACGATGAACCGTTCACCATAGGCCACCGCACAGGTCATGCGCAGCAGGCCCTTCGGCTCGCTGGCCAGGTCACCCATGGCGCGCAGCGCTTCCTCGCGACCGTCCTGGAGGCGCTGACAGTGCTGCAGAAAGGTCTGCCCGGCTTCACTCAAGGCCACCCGGCGGGTACTGCGGTACAGCAAGCGGGTTTGCAGGCGCTCTTCAAGGCGGGCGATCTGCCGGCTGATGTGGGATGACGACACGCCCAGGCGCTCGGCCGCAGCCGTGAATTGACCCGACTCGGCCACGGCGACGAACTCGTCGATGCCTTCCCAGCGGCTGCTCATGGATTATCCCTGTATGGCAATAATGTTTTGGCTTTTACTGGATTATTCATCAAAAGCGCGTGGATTACACTGCTGGACTGAATCGATCCCCATTGTCTGGAGACCCTGTGATGATCAAGTCCCGTGCCGCCGTTGCCTTCGAGGCCAAGAAACCCCTGGAAATCGTCGAAGTCGACGTGGCCATGCCCAAGGCCGGTGAGGTGTTGCTGCGCGTGGTCGCCAGCGGTGTCTGCCACACCGACGCCTACACCCTCTCCGGCGCCGACCCGGAAGGCATCTTCCCGTCGATCCTCGGCCATGAAGGCGGTGCGATCGTCGAAGCCGTGGGCGAGGGCGTTACCTCGGTGGCAGTGGGCGATCATGTGATCCCGCTGTACACCCCGGAATGCGGCAAGTGCAAGTTCTGCCTCTCGGGCAAGACCAACCTGTGCCAGGCCATCCGTGCCACCCAGGGCAAGGGCCTGATGCCGGATGGCACCACCCGCTTCTCGTACAAGAGCCAGCAGCTGTTCCATTACATGGGCACCTCGACCTTCTCCGAGTACACCGTGCTGCCGGAAATTTCCGTGGCCAAGATCCAGAAAGAAGCACCGCTGGAGAAGGTCTGCCTGCTCGGTTGCGGCGTCACCACCGGTATCGGCGCGGTGCTCAATACCGCCAAGGTCAAGCCAGGTGACACCGTGGCCATCTTCGGCCTGGGTGGCATCGGGCTGTCGGCCGTAATTGGTGCGGTCAAGGCCAAGGCCTCGCGCATCATCGCCATCGACATCAACCCGGCCAAGTTCGAAATCGCCCGCCAGCTGGGCGCTACCGACTGCATCAACCCGAAAGACTACGACCGCCCGATCCAGGAAGTGATCGTCGATCTCACCGACGGTGGCGTGGACTTCTCCTTCGAGTGCATCGGCAACGTGCAACTGATGCGCGCGGCCCTGGAGTGCTGCCACAAGGGCTGGGGCGAGTCGGTGATCATCGGCGTCGCCGGTGCCGGCCAGGAAATCGCCACCCGTCCGTTCCAGCTGGTGACCGGCCGTGTCTGGCGTGGTTCGGCATTCGGCGGCGTGCGTGGCCGCAGCGAGCTGCCAAGCTACGTGGACATGGCCGAGAAGGGCGAGATCCCGCTGGATACCTTCATCACCCACACCATGGGCCTGGAGGACATCAACAAGGCCTTCGACCTGATGCACGAAGGCAAGAGCATCCGCAGCGTGATCCACTTCTGAGGTCAGCCATGAGCCTGGATAACATCTCCTGCCAGAAAAGCTTCGGCGGCTGGCACAAGCGTTACCGGCATCACTCCAAGGTGCTGGGTTGCGACATGGTGTTCGCCGTCTACCTGCCACCACAGGCAGAGCAGGGTGAGAAGCTGCCAGTGCTGTACTGGCTCAGCGGCCTCACCTGCACCGACGAGAACTTCATGCAGAAGGCGGGTGCCCAGCGCCTGGCCGCCGAGCTCGGCTTGATCATTGTCGCCCCCGACACCAGCCCGCGTGGCGAGCAAGTGGCGGGCGACCCTGATGGTGCGTGGGACTTCGGCCTCGGCGCCGGGTTCTACCTCAACGCTACCCAGCAACCCTGGGCCCAGCACTATCGCATGCACGACTATGTGGTGCAGGAGTTGCCGGCCCTGATCGAGGCGCACTTCCCGGCGTCCGAGCAGCGCAGCATCAGCGGCCACTCCATGGGGGGGCATGGCGCGCTGGTGTGCGCCTTGCGCAACCCGGGGCGCTATCGTTCGGTGTCGGCATTTTCGCCGATCAGCAACCCGATGGATTGCCCGTGGGGTGAGAAAGCCTTCAGCCGTTACCTGGGTGAAGACCGTGCGCGCTGGCGTGAATGGGATGCCAGTGTGCTGCTGGCGCAGACGCCTGCAGGCGAGTGCCCGCCGCTGCTGGTGGACCAGGGCGACCGTGATGACTTCCTCGAGAAGCAGCTCAAGCCTGAAGCGCTGGAGCAGGCCGCACGCAAAGGCGGGCATGAACTGACCCTGCGCTTGCAGCCTGGCTATGACCACAGCTACTACTTCATCGCCAGCTTCATCGACGAGCACCTGCGCCATCATGCGAAGGCATTGGGGCGCCTGTAGGAGCGGCCTTGCCGGGGCGCCGGACCGGTCGGAAAGGGCCGCAAAGCGGCCCCAGGATTTCGGCGCCACTGCCTCTATCGCCAGGGCTGCTGCGCAGCCCTTTCGCGACGCAAGGCCGCGCCTACATGGCGGCCCCAATAGTGGCTAAAGCAGGTAGAATCACGCCCTGACTCAATCAGGGCGTTTTTCTATGCGTATTGGCCACGGCTACGATGTGCACCGTTTCTGCGACGGTGATTTCATTACCCTGGGTGGGGTGCGTATCCCCCACAAATACGGCCTCCTGGCCCATTCCGACGGTGACGTGCTGCTGCACGCCCTGAGCGATGCCTTGCTCGGCGCTGCTGCGTTGGGCGACATCGGCAAGCATTTCCCCGACACCGACCCGCAGTTCAAGGGCGCCGACAGCCGCGTGCTGCTGCGTCACGTGGTCGCTATCGTCAAGGCCAAGGGCTGGCAGGTCGGCAACGTCGACGCCACCATCGTCGCCCAGGCCCCGAAAATGGCCCCGCACATCGAAACCATGCGCCAGCTGATTGCCGAAGACCTGCAGGTCGAACTCGACCAGGTCAACGTCAAGGCCACCACCACCGAAAAGCTCGGTTTTACCGGCCGCGAGGAGGGCATCGCCGTGCATGCGGTTGCCCTGCTGCTGCCAGCATGACCGAACTGGACCTGCTGGGCCCGCGCGCGTCGGGCGAATCGTTGGGTAGCGCCGTGCTAAAGGCCGTGGCTGATGACTTCCAGGTCGACGAAGTGCTGGACATCCCGCTGTCCGGCCAGGGCGAGCACCTGTGGCTGTGGGTCGAGAAGCGCGACCTTAACACCGAAGAAGCTGCCCGCCGCCTGGCCCGCGCCGCCGGTGTACCGGTGCGCGCCATCAGCTATGCCGGCCTCAAGGACCGCCAGGCCCTGACCCGCCAGTGGTTCAGCCTGCACCTGCCGGGCAAGGCCGACCCGGATCTGTCGCGTGCCGAAGATGACACCCTGCGGGTGCTGAAGCAGGTGCGTCACCAGCGCAAGCTGCAGCGCGGTGCCCATTCAGCTAACGGTTTCACCCTGCGTCTGACCGCCCTGGCGGCTGACCGCCAGGCCCTGGATGCTCGCCTGGAGCAACTCAAGCAACAGGGCGTGCCGAACTACTTCGGCAGCCAGCGTTTCGGTCACGGTGGCGGCAACGTCCACGACGCTCAGGACTGGGCCGCGCGCAAGGCTCTGCCGGAACAGCGCAACGTGCGTTCGCGCCTGCTTTCGGCAGCGCGCAGCTACGTGTTCAACCAAGTGCTGGCGGCGCGGGTCGCTGATGGCAGCTGGCAGCGCGCCCAGGTCGGGGACCTGTTGGCGTTCA
Organism: Pseudomonas sp. NBRC 111123; assembly: GCF_001320205.1. NCBI lineage: Bacteria > Pseudomonadati > Pseudomonadota > Gammaproteobacteria > Pseudomonadales > Pseudomonadaceae > Pseudomonas > Pseudomonas sp. NBRC 111123. The sequence continues at coordinate 33,266 of NZ_BCAZ01000010.1, read as the reverse complement.
CCGATAGCCGTAGCTTCTTTCCTGCTGGAGAGCAGGAATGTTCCGATCCTCGCCTGGCGATTCTTGATTTGCATCCGACTGGTCCGATGTGGGGGGAAGGCCCTTCGCCCGCGGCTGGCGCGACCTCCGGGCTTGAGACGGCGGTCGGCGAGCGTCACCTGGCACTGTGCCAGTGGCTCGCATATGCGGGCATGAGTCACGAACGGCGCATCCTGCGGCTCCCTATTGGCGGCCTGACGTGGCATTATCCCGAGCCTGATATCCTGCAACTGGAATTCGTCCTTCCGGCCGGATGCTTCGCCACCGTGGTGGTGCGCGAACTCGTCGATCTGGTGCCGGCAGGGCAGACGGACAGCCCATGCGTATTCTGATTTCGAATGACGACGGTGTTACGGCACCGGGCCTCGCCGCGCTACACAGTGCGCTGGCGGATTATGCCGAGTGCGTGGTGATCGCCCCGGACCAAGACAAGAGCGGCGCTGGCAGTTCGCTGACGCTGGACCGGCCGCTGCACCCGCAGACCTTGGCCAACGGCTTCATCAGCCTCAACGGCACACCTACCGATTGCGTGCACCTGGGGCTCAACGGTCTGTTGCCGGAGCCTGTGGACCTGGTCGTCTCGGGCATCAACTTGGGGGCCAACCTGGGTGATGACGTGATTTATTCCGGTACGGTCGCCGCCGCACTGGAAGGCCGGTTCCTGGGCGGCACCTCGCTGGCGTTCTCGCTGCTGTCGCGGCTGCCCGACAACCTGCCGACCGCCGCCTACATAGCCCGCCGCCTGGTAGAGGCGCTGCCGCGCCTGCACCTGCCGCCGCGCACTGTACTCAATGTCAATATCCCCAATCTGCCGCTGGAGCACATCCGCGGCATCCAGCTTACCCGCCTCGGTCACCGGGCGCGGGCGGCGGCGCCGACCAAGGTGGTCAACCCGCGTGGCAAGGAAGGCTACTGGATCGCCGTGGCCGGTGATGCCGAGGATGGCGGGCCAGGCACCGATTTCCATGCTGTCATGCAAGGTTACGTGTCGATCACCCCGTTGCAGCTGGACCGCACGTTCAACGATGCCTTCGAACAGCTCGACGGCTGGCTGGAGGGCCTGCTCTGATGCGTGAACAGGACGATCTGCAGCGCCGTGGCGGTATCGGCATGACCTCGCAGCGGACCCGCGAGCGGCTGATCCAGCGCCTCTATGAGGAAGGCGTGTCGAACGCCAAGGTGCTTGACGTGATTCGCCGTACCCCACGCCACCTGTTCGTCGACGAGGCCCTGGCGCACCGGGCATACGAAGACACGGCGCTGCCGATCGGGCACAACCAGACCATCTCCCAGCCGTTCATGGTGGCGCACATGAGCGAGCTACTGCTGGAGGCGGGGCCGCTGGACAAGGTATTGGAGATCGGCACTGGTTCCGGCTACCAGACCGCGATCCTGGCCCAGCTGGTCGAGCGGGTGTTCTCGGTGGAGCGGATCAAGGTGTTGCAGGATCGGGCCAAAGAACGCCTGGTCGAGCTCAACTTGCGCAATGTGGTGTTCCGTTGGGGCGACGGCTGTGATGGCTGGCAGGCGCTGGCACCCTACAACGGCATCATCGTTACTGCGGTGGCCCCGGAAGTGCCGCAGGCGCTGCTCGACCAACTGGCACCGGGAGGGCGGATGGTGATTCCGGTCGGCCCGGCCGGCGAGGTGCAACAGCTGATGCTGATCGTGCGCGAAGAGCACGGCTTCTCCCGTCGCGTGCTGGGTGCAGTGCGTTTCGTGCCGCTGCTCAATGGCCCGCTGGCCTGAGGCGGCAGGAATATTTGCAGCCGCAACGAATTCTTGCAGCATGGCCCTGTCTATCTGGCGGGGCCTGGGCCCTGCCAATGCCGCCTGGCTTGGTTATAATTGCAACAATATTGCATTTCATATCGTATTATCGATTTTCGGCACCATGAGGGGAGCGCGGGTGGGGCACACAGTCATTCGGCAGCGAAAGGATCGGTCGGTTTTCAAGCTTCTGGTGATTGCACTGGCCATGGGCACCCTGCTGACAGGTTGCTCCAGCACAGGCTCCAGCGGTGCGCGCGTGGTCGATCGCAACACTGCTGCGCCCAAGCGACCTGCAGTGACCTCGGGGCAGTACGTCGTCAAACCTGGCGATACCCTGTTCTCCATCGCGTTCCGCTATGGCTGGGACTACAAGGAGCTGGCCGCGCGTAACGGCATTCCCGCCCCCTATACCATTCGCCCAGGCCAGGCGATCCGTTTCAGCAGCGGGTCTGCCAGCAGTACCACGGTGGTCTCCAGCCCGTCCTCCTCGAGCCGAACAACGGTCATTCGTCGCCCTGCCGGAACGCCTATCAACACCCCGCAAAACGGCGGAAAGCCGACGCCAACAACGCCCGCCACGCCTGCTCCGGTGGTTGCCACGGTGCCCGCGGCAGAGCGGGCGGTGGGCAACTGGGCGTGGCCAGCCAATGGCGTGCTGATTGGAAAATTCGCTTCAAACGGTAGTTTGAATAAAGGCATTGATATCGCCGGTGATTTGGGACAGCCTGTTTTTGCTGCGTCTGATGGTGCGGTGGTCTACGCCGGGAGTGGCTTGAGGGGCTACGGCGAACTGATCATCATCAAGCACAGCGATACCTACGTCAGTGCCTACGGTCACAACCGCAGGCTGTTGGTTCGGGAGGGGCAGCAGGTCAAGGCAGGGCAGTCGATTGCTGAAATGGGGTCCACGGGCACTGATCGGGTGAAGCTGCATTTCGAGATTCGCCGCCAGGGTAAACCCGTCGATCCACTCCAGTTCCTGCCACGTCGTTGATCGTTGTGCCCGGCCTGTTCCTGTGACGTAAAGGGGACAGGCTCCTGCGTTGCCAGGGAGACAGGCGCCGCATGAGTCTGAGTTCGAACTCAGCAAAGGACTATAACAATGGCTCTCAGTAAAGAAGCGCCGGAGTTTGACATCGACGATGACGTCCTCCTCATGGAGACGGGCATCGTTTTGGAAACGGATGTGGTGTCAGACGAACCTGCTGTACCTTCGGTTCGGACCAGGGCCAAATCAGGCTCTTCGCTCAAGCAACACAAGTACATCGATTACAGCCGGGCGCTCGATGCCACCCAGCTGTATCTCAACGAGATTGGATTCTCGCCTCTGCTTTCGCCGGAAGAGGAAGTGCACTTTGCGCGCCTGTCGCAAAAGGGTGACCCTGCCGGCCGCAAACGCATGATCGAAAGCAACCTGCGTCTGGTTGTGAAAATCGCCCGTCGTTATGTGAACCGTGGTCTGTCGCTGCTCGACCTGATCGAGGAGGGCAACTTGGGGTTGATCCGTGCGGTGGAAAAGTTCGACCCGGAGCGCGGTTTCCGCTTCTCGACCTATGCGACCTGGTGGATCCGCCAGACCATCGAGCGGGCGATCATGAACCAGACCCGCACCATTCGCCTGCCGATCCACGTGGTCAAGGAGCTCAACGTCTACCTGCGGGCCGCGCGCGAACTGACCCAGAAACTCGACCACGAGCCGTCGCCGGAAGAAATCGCCACGCTGCTGGAAAAACCGGTCGCCGAGGTCAAGCGCATGCTGGGCCTGAACGAGCGTGTGTCTTCGGTGGACGTGTCGCTCGGCCCGGACTCGGACAAGACCCTGCTCGACACCCTGACCGACGATCGCCCGACCGATCCGTGCGAACTGCTGCAGGATGACGACCTGTCGCAGAGCATCGATCAGTGGCTGGGTGAGCTGACCGACAAGCAGCGCGAGGTGGTCGTGCGTCGCTTTGGTCTGCGCGGGCATGAGAGCAGCACCCTGGAGGATGTTGGCCTGGAGATCGGCCTGACCCGCGAACGTGTGCGGCAGATCCAGGTGGAGGGGCTCAAGCGCCTGCGCGAGATCCTCGAAAAGAACGGGCTTTCCAGCGAGTCGCTGTTCCAGTAAGCCAGGCTGTACCGTATGCAAACGCCCCGATGACCTCGGGGCGTTTTTTATTTTCGGTATTTCGGTAACCCAGTACTGGCCTCTTCGCGGGCAAGCCCGCTCCCACAGGATCATCACAGGGCTCAGGTCTGCGCCCTCTCTGGGGTGACGGGCTTGCCCGCGAAGAGGCCGGTAGAGATGGGATAAATCTGGTGGCGAGCAATGTGTACGGCGCTACCCCTGATGCATGGCGTGTAAGCCTTTGCTTACTCTTTATGTAAGCCATCTGTGCAACTACCAGTAAATCAAAGTCGATTTCAGCTCTGGTTTATTCGTAAATCACTGAAATCTAAGTGATTTTTAGCTATGTGGAAATGTGTCCCCAGTAACATCCTGAGAAATCTCGCAGTTGCCCGGCTCAGGGAACTCGCTAGTATTCGAACTGTGCACACGGACATGCACAGGCTTTCAGGGAGAAGGCCAAGGACATCGCAAGACGCGATTTCATCAGGATGATGTTTGGGACAAGCAGGGACTACGGAAAAAATGTGGGCGGGTCAAACCGCCCCTTTTTTTTGCCCGCAGAAAACTAAAAAAGGCCCGTTGCGGGCCTTTTTCGTATCCGGGCGCTTAGCGCTCCAGGTGGGCGATCTTGCCGGTCTTGCCATCCCACTCTTCAGCGTCGGGCAGGGCGTCCTTACGCTCGGTGATGTTCGGCCAGATTTCTGCCAGCTCGGCGTTGAGCTCGATGAAGTTTTCCATGCCAGCGGGGATCTCGTCTTCCGAGAAGATCGCCTGGGCCGGGCACTCAGGCTCGCACAGTGCACAGTCGATGCACTCGTCCGGGTGAATCACCAGGAAGTTCGGGCCTTCGTAGAAGCAGTCCACCGGACAGACTTCCACGCAGTCGGTGTATTTGCATTTGATGCAGTTGTCGGTGACGACGAAGGTCATTTCTAGTTCTCTCCTCAGGCGACGGCGGCGGCCCTTCCTCTCAGGGCCGCGCGGTTTACGGGCATGTGGCTGCAGGCCAGGCTAATAACCTGCAGCACCAGCAAACCGCGGCGGATTCTACCAGCTTGTAGTGGGCGCCGTTATAACAGGTTCTTTAGTTGATATAGCATTTCGATAGCTTGACGCGGGGTCATGTCATCCAGGTCCAGTTTGCCCAGCTTCTCGATGGCCGGGTGTGGCAGGCTGGCGAACAGGTCGCTCTGGTGCGGGACTTGCGGCTCGTCCTTGGCCTTTTTCGTCACCGGTGCTTCATGGGGCAGGCTGGTGGTTTCCAGCCGGCCCAGGTGCTCGCGAGCGCGCAGGATCACTGGCGCTGGCACGCCCGCCAGCTGCGCCACTGCCAGGCCATAGCTTTGGCTGGCTGGGCCAGGCAGCACGTGGTGCAGGAAGACGATACGCTCGTTGTGCTCGGTGGCGTTCAGGTGCACGTTGGCAACCAGCGGTTCACTCTCCGGCAGTACGGTCAGCTCGAAGTAGTGGGTGGCGAACAAGGTATATGCACGCAGCTGGGCCAGGCGCTCGGCGGCGGCCCAGGCCAGCGACAGGCCGTCGAAGGTGCTGGTACCACGGCCGACTTCGTCCATCAGCACCAGGCTACGGTCGGTCGCGTTATGCAGGATATTGGCGGTTTCGCTCATCTCGACCATGAACGTCGAACGCCCGCCGGCCAGGTCATCGCTGGAGCCGATACGGGTGAAGATGCGGTCGACCAGCGACAGCTCGCAGCTGGCTGCCGGGACGAAGCTGCCGATGTGCGCCATCAGCACGATCAGGGCCGTCTGGCGCATGTAGGTGGACTTACCGCCCATGTTCGGGCCGGTGATGATCAGCATGCGCGTGCTGTTGTCCAGGCCCAGGTCGTTGGCCACGAACGGCGTGGTCAGCACCTGTTCGACCACCGGGTGACGGCCCTGCTCGATACGCAGGCACGGCTCGTCAGTGAAGCGCGGGCAGTTCAGGTCGAGGTTCAGCGCACGCTCGGCAAGGTTGCTCAGCACGTCGATTTCGGCCAGGGCGGCAGCGCTGTCCTGCAGCGGTGCCAGGTGGCTGATGAGGGTTTCCAGCAGCGCGTCGTAGAGCATCTTTTCGCGCGCCAGGGCGCGGCTCTTGGCCGACAGCGCCTTGTCCTCGAAGGCCTTGAGCTCGGGTGTGATGAAGCGCTCGGCTCCCTTGAGGGTCTGGCGGCGGATGTAGTCGCCCGGCGCCTGCTCGGCCTGCTTGGTCGGCAGCTCGATGAAGTAGCCGTGCACACGGTTGTAGCCGACCTTGAGGTTGGCCAGGCCGGTACGGGCCTTCTCGCGGGTTTCAAGGTCGATGAGGAACTGGCCGGCGTTTTCGCTGATTGCCAGCAGCTCGTCCAGTTCGCTGTCGTAGCCCGCCTTGAGCACACCGCCATCGCGAATCACCGCCGGCGGGTTGTCGATGATTGCACGCTCCAGCAGGCTGGCCAGTTCCGGGTAGGTCCCGGTGATGGCAGCCAGGCGCGCCAGGTGCGGCGCCTCCAGCTCGCTCATGGCGTTCTGCAGTTCGGGCAGGGCGCCAAGGGCGTCGCGCAGGCGCGCCAGGTCACGCGGGCGGGCATTGCGCAGGCCGATACGGGCGAGGATCCGCTCGATATCGCCGATTTCCTTGAGTTGCGGCTGCAGCTTTTCGAAGCGGTAGCCGTCGAGCAGGCAGCGGATCGAGTCCTGGCGCGCCTGCAGTACCTTGAGGTCGCGCAGCGGGCGGTTCAGCCAGCGGGTCAGCAGGCGGCTGGCCATGGCGGTCTGGCAGCGGTCGATCACCGATTGCAGGGTGTTGTCGCGCCCACCGGCCAGGTTGACGTCCAGCTCCAGGTTGCGGCGGCTGGCGCCATCCAGGATGACCGTGTCGTCCAGGCGCTCGTGGCGCAGGCTGCGCAAGTGTGGCAGGGCCGTGCGCTGGGTTTCCTTGGCGTAGGTCAGCAGGCAGCCGGCAGCGCCGATGGCCAGGGTCAGCTTGTCGCAGCCAAAGCCTTTCAGGTCCTTGGTCGCGAATTGCTGGCACAGGGCCTTGCGCGCCGAATCTCGGTCGAAGTCCCACGGCGCGCGGCGACGGGCCCCTGGGCGCTTCTCGGCGGGCAGGTCGCGTGGCCAGTCGTCGGGGATCAGCAGCTCTACCGGGTTCAGGCGCTCGAGTTCGGCCAGCAGGTTTTCCCAGCCCTTGATCTCCTGCACGCTGAAGTTGCCGCTGGTGATGTCCAGCACCGCCAGGCCGAACAGGCGTTCGTCACCGAGCAGGGCGGCAATCAGGTTGTCGCGGCGCTCGTCGAGCAGGGCCTCGTCACTGACCGTGCCGGGGGTGATGATGCGCACCACCTGGCGTTCCACCGGGCCTTTGCTGGTGGCCGGATCGCCGATCTGCTCACAGATCACCACCGATTCGCCAAGCTTGACCAGCTTGGCCAGGTAGCCCTCCAGCGAATGGAACGGAATGCCGCACATGGGGATCGACTGGCCGGCCGACTGACCGCGCGCGGTCAGGGTGATGTCCAGCAGTTTCGCGGCTTTCTTCGCATCTTCGTAGAAGATCTCGTAGAAATCGCCCATGCGGTAGAACATCAGCTGGTCCGGGTGCTGGTTTTTCAGCTTCCAGTACTGCTGCATCATTGGTGTGTGTGCGGAAAGATCAGACATTCAGGGCCTTACAGCGGGTGATCTGGTTGGCGATTATGAAACCGGCAATGGTACAGGCTTTTTCAACCAGATGCAGGCGCGGGCCATGGGGCATGCGCGCGCAGCCAGGCGCATTGCATTTGCCGGCGCATGCCTGCATTATGCATGTTATGCAAAAACGCAATGTAGCCACCGTACTCAGAGAACTGCTCGACCGCCACGGCCTGTCCCCGACGGAGCTGTACCGGCGCACGGGCGTCCCTCAATCCACCTTGTCGCGGATTCTCGGCGGCAAGATCGTCGACCCTTCAGACAAACACGTGTCGAAGATTGCCGAATACTTCGGTGTAAGCACCGAGCAGCTGCGTGGCCGCGCCGAGCTGGGCGAGTCGCGCGAAGCGGCGTTGCCGGCCCACGGCCATGCTGACCTCAGCGATATCAGCTTGTGGGACGATGAAACCCCCGTCGAGGATGACGAGGTGTCGGTACCTTTTCTTCGCGAGGTCGAATTGGCAGCAGGATCAGGAAGGTTCGTCATCGAAGAAAGCGAGCGAGCGCGGCTGCGGTTCGGCAAGCGCAGCCTGCGTCACAACGGCGTGCAGTTCGACCAGGCCAAGTGTGTGACCGTGCGCGGCAACAGCATGCTGCCGGTGCTGCGCGATGGCGCGACGGTCGGTGTGAACACAGGCAAATGCTCGATCGGCGATATCATCGATGGCGACCTCTACGCCATCAACCATAACGGCCAGCTGCGGGTTAAGCAGGTTTACCGCCTGCCTACCGGTATCCGCCTGCGCAGCTTCAACCGTGACGAACACCCCGATGAGGACTACAGCTTCCAGCAGATGCAGGACGAACAGATCAGCCTGCTCGGGCATGTGTTCTGGTGGGGCATGTACGCTCGCTGACGCCTCACGCTCCCCAGAAACCCGCCTCGGCGGGTTTTTTTTCGCCTGCAGAAAATCCCTACAAAGCAAGCCATGCATGGCCTGCATGCATATCAGCAAAAATCAGTGCATAGAAATTTGAAAAAATGCATTGACTGCATATGCATGAATGCATAGCCTGTGTCTCAAGCCGGACGGAAACCGGTTGTTACACAGGCAGCGATGGACAGGCCTCAACTGTCCAGAGGGTTGGCAACTGGCCCGGGTGTGCAGCGTAAAGCACCACGATCAGTTATCCGGCGGGCAGGCGGCCGCGGTCGGAGTCACCAATTTGTAGTGCAACCGTGCGGCGTCACCAGTCGTGGCCGGCGGTTCGACAACGCATTACTGAAAAGCCTGGCGAGCCGGGCTTTTTGGAATGCCGAGGTTTTTGAAATATGCAGCGTACCCACAACCCGCCTGTTGGCCCCGTCAACAGGCATTACACAGGAGACAGGACAGTGACGAACGAGCAACAAGCGTTACTGGAGATGCCGCTCTGGCTGGTAATCGTCCTGGCATTGCTGGGCGGCCTGAGCGGCGAAATGTGGCGGGCCGACAAGGCCGGAGCCACCGGTTGGTCGTTGCTGCGCCGGCTGGCGCTGCGCTCCGGGGCCTGCATGGTCTGCGGCGTGTCGACCGTGATGCTGCTGTATGCGGGCGGCCTGTCGATCTGGGCGGCCAGTGCATTTGGCTGCATGACCGCCGTCGGCGGCGCCGATGTCGCCATGCGCCTTTACGAACGTTGGGCGATACGGCGCCTGGGCTTGCGCGACACCACGCAGGCCGACGAGCAATAAGGAGAATATGCATGAGCGAATTGGCCACTTTGCATGCGGCCGTGACCGCAACGATTCGTGAGGCGATGCCGGAACTGGCCTCGGTCGATGCTTATACAGCTGTAGGAAATGCCCCAGAGCGACCGGCGCTGCGCCACGGCATTGTGCAAATGACGGCGGATGCGGCACCGCGCGATGGCCGCTCGGTGCTGATCGCCACCTTCGAGGCGGATATCACCGCTGATAGCGCCAACCCCGAAGCGCGTCTGCAGGGCAGCCTGCTTGCCGCACAACTGATGGATCTGCTGCGTCAGCAGCATTGGGCACTGGACTTCGTCGAAGCCAGCCGCAACGTGCAGGCGCAATTCGAGGGCAGCGCCTGGACCGTGCGCTGGGACCAGCCGGTGCTGCTTGGCGAGGCACGCTGGAGCTGGCCGGACCAGCCTCCCGGCAACCTGGTATTGGGCTTTGCGCCAGATATTGGCTTGGGCAACGAGGCGCACTACATCGCCCCGGAGGACCTGACATGAGCTACGTCAGCGCCATGCATGACCGCATGCTGGCGTGCATGGTCATTCCCTGCCGGGTGGTTGCGGTGGACCTTGCAGCCGCTCGGGTGCGGGTATCCGATGGCAGTGGCTGGACCAGCGCCTGGCTGCGCTGGCATGCCCAGGCTGCCGGCCAGGCCCGGCACTGGCGAGCACCCAGCCTGGGCGAGCAGGGCGTGCTGCTCAGCCCCAGTGGCGAGCCGGCCCAGGGCACGTTCCTCCCCGGCCTGTATGGCAATGCTGGCAGTGCGGCGGATAACCGTGAGCATGCCGAGGTCTGGCGTTTCGCCGATGGGGGTTCGCTCAGCTATGACTGGCAGGCCAGCCATTACGACATCCAGCTGCCTGGCGGCAGCGCGACCATCAAGGTCGGCGCCAGCACCGTGCAGGTCAGCGACGCTGCGATCAGCCTTGAGGCGGCAGCGATCAACCTCACTGGCAACGTCACCATCGACGGCGCGCTGCAGGTCAGCGGCGATATCAACGGCGGTGGGCGGATTATCGATACCGCCGGCAACACGGCCAATCACAAACACTGAATCAAGCCCGCCCACGCGGGCTTTTTCATATCAGGAGAATGCCATGCATACCCATGAACAGGGCGGTGCACCATGATCGGCATGGACCGCCGCACCGGCCAGCCATTGGCCGGCATCGATCATTTGCGCCAGTCCATCGAAGACATCCTCACCACGCCGCTGGGCAGCCGTCGCATGCGCCCTGAATACGGCAGCCAGCTGCGGCGCTTCGTCGACCTGCCAGTCAACGAGGGCTGGAAAAGCGCCGTGCAAGCCGAAGTGGCCCGCGCGCTGGGCCGTTGGGAGCCGCGCCTGCAATTGCAGCGGGTCAAGGTCGTCGCGGTGCTAGACGGCCAGGTCAGCCTGGCTTTGAGCGGTCGCTACCTGGGCGACGACGCGTTGGTGGAGGTGAGCGTATGAGCCAGGTCGACCTGTCGAAACTGCCTGCACCACAGCTGTTGGAGGACCTCGACTACGAAGCCCTCTATCAGGCCGACCTGGACACCTTCCGCGAATACCTGGGCGACGCCTGGAGCGCCAATCTGGAGAGCGACCCGGTCACCAAGCTGCTCGAAGTCGGTGCCTACCGCAAGCTGCTCAACCGGGCGCGCATCAACGATGCCGCCAAGGCGCTGCTGCTGGCCTACGCCCAGGGCTCTGACCTGGACCAGCTGGCGGCAAATGTCAGCCTGCAGCGCCTGGTGATCCAGGCCGAGGACCTGGCCAGCGTCCCGCCCGTCGAGGCCCTGCTGGAGGCGGACGATGCCCTGCGTGAGCGGGTGCAGCTGGTCTACGAAGGCCTGACCACCGCGGGCCCGCGCAACAGTTACATCCTGCATGCCCGCAACGCTTCGGGGCAGGTGGCTGACGCCACCGCCGAAAGCCCGTCGCCGGCCGTGGTGGATGTCACCGTGCTGGGCCTGGAAGGCAATGGCGAGGCCAGCCCCGAGCTGCTGGCGCAGGTGGCGGCTTATCTCAACGATGACGACATACGCCCGGTCGCCGACCGGGTCAATGTACGCAGCGCCGAAATCCTGCCCTATCGCATCGATGCCGTGCTGTACCTGGCCGACAGCGGCCCTGAGTACGAGGCGATCCTCGCCGAGTGCCAGCGTCGCCTGGAGGCCTGGATCAACCCGCGACGGCGGCTTGGCGTGGAAGTGGCCCGTTCGGGCATCGATGCCCAGCTGCATATCGATGGTGTCAGCCGGGTCGAGCTGAGCGGTTGGGCGGATATTCGCCCGAGCAAGGCCCAGGCAGCGTGGTGCAGCGGTTTCACCTTGAAGCGGGGTGGCTGACATGCAGAGCCTGTTGCCGCTCAATCGCTCAGCGCTGGAGCGGGCCATCGAAGTGGCGGCCGATGAGGACCTGAAGGTCAGCCTGCGCCGGCTCTACAGCCCCAACAGCTGCCCCGCGCAGTTGCTTTATCACTTGGCCTGGGCCTGGTCGGTGGACCGCTGGGAAGACAGCTGGAGTGACGAGATCAAGCGTTCGGTGATCCGCGCGGCGTTCTTCGTCCACGCCCACAAAGGCACCCTCGGTGCGCTCCGGCGTGTGGTGGAGCCGTTCGGCTACCTGATCGAGGTGCAGGAGTGGTGGCAAGCCACGCCGCCTGCACAGGCGGGCACCTTTGCACTGAAGATCGGCGTTTCCGATGCGGGCATCAGCGAAAGCACCTATCAGGAGCTGTCATCGCTGATCGACGACGCCCGCCCGGTCAGCCGCCACCTGACCGGCCTGGTCATCAGCCTCGAAAGCCGTGGCGCCCTTCATGTCGGCTGCGCGATCCAGGACGGCGACGAACTGGACATCTACCCGCTGGCACCCCGTGACATCGAAGTCATCGGTGCCATAGGTCGTGGCGGCCGCGAACATACAATCGATACCTTGGATATTGCACATGGTTGACCAGACTTCTCAGTTCTACGCCATCCTCACCAATGTCGGCGCGGCGAAACAAGCCAACGCGGATGCCTTGGGCATCGCATGGAAAATCACCCAGATGGGTGTCGGCGACGCCAACGGCACCGACCCCACCCCCAACGCCACCCAGACCAGCCTGATCAACGAATGGCGACGCGCGCCGTTGAATCAGCTGAAAGTGGACGATAAAAATAGCGCAATCATCATTGCCGAGCAGGTCATCCCGGCGGATGTCGGCGGCAAGTGGATCCGCGAGATCGCGCTTTACGATGCCGATGGCGACATGGTGGCCGTGGCCAACTGTGCGCCTACTTATAAGCCGCTGCTCAGCCAGGGCTCGGGACGTACCCAGGTGGTGCGGATGAACCTGGTGGTGAGCAGTGCCAGCAACGTGCAGTTGAAGATTGATCCGGCGGTGGTGCTGGCTACGCGGGAGTGGGTGACCGAGGAGCTGGCACGGCAGGATTTTAAGCATTCTGTGTTGGCTGCAACTACAGCGAACATCAACTTGAGCGGTTTACAGACGATAGATGGCGTGGCGCTGGCTGCTGGGGCGCGGGTGCTGGTGAAGAACCAGACAGCGGCCAAGGACAATGGTCTGTATCTGGTGGTGGCGAGCGGCGCATGGACTCGCTGCGGTGATGCGGATAGCAGTGCCAAAGTTACGCCCTGTATGTTGGTGCTGGTCGAGCGAGGGACGGTCAATGGGGACAGTGCATGGCAACTGGTGACCGATGCACCGATCAGTCTGGGCGTCACTGCCCTGGCGTACGAAATGGCTTTCGGGCGAACTGGCGTGGCTACGGGCACCTATCGTAGCGTTTCGGTGGATGCCTATGGCCGCGTAATGGGAGCCACCAATCCGACTACGGTAGCGGGATATGGTCTCACCGATGTGTACACCAAGACCCAGGTCGATCAGTCGCTGGCGTTGAAGGCACCTCTGGCCAGTCCCGTGCTGACCGGAACACCGACGGCGCCTACACCAGCGGCGGGCAACAATTCAACTCAGCTGGCTAACACTGCCTTTGTGCAAGCGGCCATCTCGGCGCTGATTGCTTCAGCGCCAGGTGCGCTGGATACGCTCAATGAACTGGCCGCGGCGCTGGGCAATGATCCGAACTTTGCCACGACAATGACCAACGCCTTAGCGCTCAAAGCAGCCTTGGCCAATCCTAACTTCACGGGGCTTCCGACTGCGCCGACAAGGCCCCGATTTACCGCCGACACGACATTGGCGACGACGGATTTCGTCCAATCGAGGGGCGTGCAGTTCAATACGTTTGCAGCGTCAAATCAGGCCGGTACATACCCCGGCACTATTGCACATATTGGCGGGGTGGTGCATTTCTGGGGTGACGCCCAGATGGCCTATACCGTTCCGAACTCGGCAACCACTGGTGCTGCCATGGGTGCAGTTGTCAGGGTGCACAACTGGTCTACTGGGCGACTACAAATCACACCACAAGGCAGCGATAAGTTGCAGGAAGGCAGTGCGTATGCGGCATCCAATGCCGCCCGCACAATACCGTCCGATACCTTTGTAGATTTACTACACATCGGCTCGGGCGTTTGGATCATGCATGGAAGCGGCGTGGACTATTTGAGAGTGCCTTGGACCAAGGTTACAAATAACGTTGGATACGCGTTCTCCCCTAGCGGCATGTTGGAGCAGTGGGGGTCGGTGAGTATGGTGGCGCCCGCAGATGCCCTGCAAGTTAACGTGACATTTCCACTTGCATTTCCTAATGCTTGCCTGAATCTGCAGACCAGTATTGGAGTAGATATCGTTGATTACGATGAAAACGCTGCCTACCGGTTGTGCAAGCAACAAATACATGCAGGCCGTCCTACGAAAGTGGGTTTTGAAGGTCAGGCGATTATGGACAACTACCCAGACCAGAGCCGTGTTGTTAAATGGCGAGCAATAGGGTACTGATAATTAGGTGGACAGAGTGGCAATTTATGTAGTGAAAGATGAGAAGGGTTTCTGGCGTGAGGATAACAGGCCGGAAGGCGCTCAACCAATCGACGACGGTCTCTACCAAAAGCTCTTGGCAGGGGAAGCGTCGGGTAGATGGATCAACTGGAATACTTCGCCGCCATCGCTGAAAGATCCAGAAGTTGATGGCGGGCCAGCAGCAGAGCGCGCTTGGCGCGACGCTGCAATGATGAAGCCTTGCGCGGCGCGCGACCGTCATCGCGACGAACAAGAACTATTCAGACGCACTAGCCTCACCCCTGAACGCTATGTGGAATTGCTGGAATATATCCAGAAGTTGCGCGATTGGCCCCAGTCGACCGACTTCCCAGACATCTCGCAGCGCCCCACGGCCCCGGCCTGGTTCCCTGAACAAACTTAAGACGCCCCGAATTAATGGGGCGTTTTCGTTTTTGCTGTACCACAAAGCCCCGAATGCGGGGCTTTTTAACATCTGGAGATTAATTCATGAGTGGATTCTTCCACGGCGTCACCGTAACCAACGTCGACACCGGCGCCCGCAGCATCGCGTTGCCTTCTTCCTCGATCATCGGCCTGGTCGACACCTTCACCGAAGGCGCTGGCGTCACGGCCAAGGCCAACGACCTGGTGCTGATCACCAGCGAACGCGAAGCGGTCGCCGCATTCGGCGAAAACGCGGCCATCACCAAGGCCTGCCGGGCCATCTACACCCGCGCCAAGGCGGTCATTGTCGCCTGTGGCGTGGCCAAGCTGGACGATGCAGCGGAGCAGACCGCCGCGATCATCGGCAGCGTTCAGGCCGACGGCAAACGCACCGGCCTGCAGGCGCTGCTCGACGGCAAGAGCCGTTTCAACGCCCAGCCGCGCCTGTTGGCCGCACCACGCCACAGCGCCACCCAGGCGGTCGGCACCGCATTGGTAGCCCTGGCCGACAAGCTGCGCGGCATCGCCATCATCGACGGCCCCAACACCACTGATGAGGCAGCCCTCGACTACGCCAAGCACTTCGGCGCCAAGCGCGCCTTCCTGGTCGACCCGGGCGTGCAGTACTGGGACAACGGCGAGGAGGCCACCGTCGATGCGCCGGGCTCAGCCTGGGTCGCCGGCCTGTTCGCCTGGACCGACAGCGAATACGGCTTCTGGGCCTCGCCGTCGAACAAGGAGTTCGTCGGCGTCACCGGCACCGTCCGCCCGGTGGAGTTCCTCGATGGCGACGACAGCTGCCGCGCCAACCTGCTGAACAACGCCAACATCGCCACCATCATCCGCGATGACGGCTTCCGCCTGTGGGGTAACCGCACCCTGTCCAGCGACCCGAAATGGGCGTTCGTCACCCGTGTGCGAACCATGGACATCGTCATGGACGCGATCCTCTACGGCCACAAGTGGGCGGTCGACCGCGCCATCACTGCCACCTACGTCAAGGACGTCACCGAAGGCCTGCAGGCCTTCATGCGCGACCTGAAGAACCAGGGCGCGATCATCAACTTCGAGGTCTTCGCCGACCCGGAGCTGAACACCGCCAGCCAGCTCGAGCAGGGCAAGGTGTACTGGAACATCCGCTTCACCGACGTGCCGCCTGCCGAAAACCCCAATTTCCGCGTTGAAGTCACTAACCAGTGGCTGACCGAAGTTCTCGATTCCGCCGCTTAAGGAGCGCATCTACATGGCAATGATTCCCGAAACCCTGGCCAACCTGAACCTGTTCGTCGATGGCGTCAGCTTCCAGGGCGATGTACCCAGCCTGACCCTGCCCAAACTCACCCTGAAGATGGAAGAACACCGCCCCGGCGGCATGGACATGCCGGTCGAGATGGACCTGGGCATGGAAAAGCAGGAAGCCGCTTTCACCACCACTGGCGTGCGCCGTGAAGCGCTGAAATTCTTCGGCCTGGCCGATGGCAGCGGCTTCAATGGCACCTTCCGCGGCGCCTTCAAGGGCCTCAAGGGCAAGATCAACCCGGTGGTGGTGACCCTGCGTGGCACCCTGAAGGAAATCGACATGGGCGACTGGAAGTCCGGCGACAAGGCCGAGATCAAGCACAGCGTCGGCCTGACCTACTACAAGCTCGAAGTCGATGGCCGCCTGATCTACGAGATCGACGCACTGGGCATGAAGCGGGTGATCGATGGCGTCGACCAGTTGGCCGCCCAGCGCGCTGCGCTCGGCTTGTAAGGGGGCGACCATGGCTCAATCGAAAAAGCAGCCACAGTGGCTGACCCTCAGTGCCGACCGCGTCACCGTGCGCCTGTCGCGCCCCAGCGAAGCCAATGGCGTGCAGGTCGACAGCCTGTCGCTGCGGGCGCCGACCGTGCGCGATATCCGCAATGCCCAGGCCGGTGGTGCGGCTGATGACGAGCAGCGCGAACTTAACCTGTTCGCGTCGCTGGCCGAGGTTGGCATCAAGGACCTCGAAGGCCTTGCCCTTAAGGACTATGGCCGCCTGCAAAGCGGCTATTTTCGCCTGGTGCAGGACGACGAACTTTGACCCGGCCCGGCAGAAGGCCGCAGCAAAGCGGCTGGCCAAGGAGCTGAACTTTTCCGCGAGCGAAATCATGACCATGTCGTACGGCGACATGGTCTGGTGGCTCGCGCCGTGACAAGGAGGAACCTATGGCGAACACACAGGTGTTCACCCTCGGGCTCGGCGTCACCGTCACCAACCCCTTGGGCCATGCCATCGAGCAGCTGCGCCAGGATGTCGAACGCCTGCGCAGGCAGGCGGATGGCACCCGGCTTGGCAGGCTCATCGGCGAGGTGATCCGCCTGGGGTTGGAGCTCGGCAAGGTACGCCAGGTCGAACGCCAGCTGGCGCTGGACCAGGAGCAGCAACACGAAGGCCAGATCACCCGGTTGTGGAGCGAGGCTGAGGCGGTCGAGCGTTTGCGCCAGCACTACCTGATGCTGGATCAGGTGATCGCAGGGTTGGCGAAGTTCAAGACGTTGACCGTTGACGGAGCAAAGCGTGGGCAGTCATCGGGCTCTGGTTCCAAGACCCCGGATGCTGCACCTGAGGCTTCATCCCGAACGCGTAGAAGCGCGGCCGAAAGTGCCATGGTCCTCACGTCGGTATTGGGTGGAGGCTTGATTGTCGGCGCTCGTACTGCCTATGAAGTTGACCGTCACCTACCCCCAGAGAGACGGCAACGAGCGCGCAAGGCAGTCAGCATTCGCAGGGAGACAGGGGTTGTCAACGCGGTAGTCTCTGGTGCCAAGGCTTGGTTGGAAGGCGATTCACCTGAAGACAAGGCCAAGGGTGTTGGGGCCGCTGCCGGAGAGTTGGGTGGCAGCCTGTTGGGTGCCGCATTGGGGGCAACGCTTTCCAAGAACTCGCGTGTGCAGGAATACGCCAGCATGGCGGGCGGCTTTATTGGCGAATGGGTCGGCGGAGTGCTTGGCGGCGGTCTGTATGACCTGGCCATGTACGAAGACAAGCCAGGGCCGAGAGCAAAAAGCTCGACAACTGCAGCGGCGAGCATCACCGATGGCAATGCCAAGGGCTCAGTGAGTCGCGACAAAGCGCCGCAATCCAACGAAAGGCAAGCGAATGAGGACGAAGAGGAGGAGCTAGAAGAAGAAGAGGAGGAAGAGGAAGTTGACGAGGGCCTAGAGGAGGAGCGCGAAACGCGACAACCGCAGCCATCTGCTCCCTATTCCGGTGCCCCATCCCTGGAGCAGGCCAGCCTTGCTGCCTCTTCTGCAAGGACTCAGCGAGCAGTGCGGGGCTTTGGGCTTGCTCCTCTCTCGCCTTCGCCCGGGCAGGGTGGCAGTAGCGGCTTCGGCGTGGTCAAGGGGTTGGTGAGGCGAGTACCCGTCGGTGCGCTCCTGGATGCCTCCCTGCAACTGGCTGACACCTACAGCAGCAACGCGACGCCGGCACAAAAGATGGAAGGTTACGGCAGCGCGGCAGGGGGGCTGGGAGGCTCCCTGGCGGGTGCCGCTGCCGGTGCTGCGATCGGTTCTGTCGTGCCGGTCATCGGTACTGCGGTGGGGGGGCTGATTGGTGGCGTGATAGGCAGCATGGGGGGAGAAAGTCTCGGCAACTGGTTGGGCAAAGCCTTGGGCGTGGGGCTTAGTAATGAAGGCGCTTCCACCAGTGCGCCTGCTGTATCTGCTTCGAGTCATTTGGGCATCACCTCGTCGGTTGTTGGGCAGGCCCCGAGGGCACAAGCCCCGGCGGGCAGTGGTGTTCGCGTCTCGGAGGCCGCTACTGCGCAATCGGCGCCCACCCTTGCGACACCACCAGCGCCCACCAACCAGCAGTTCACCTTCACCGCCAACATGCCGGTGACCTTCAACAACAGCTTCGACGACCCGACCACCCTGCAACAACTGGAAGCCATCGCCCGCCGCGTGCTCGACGACCTGATGCGCCAGGCGCGTTCGGTGCAGATGGCCGATCAACCACAACCATGAGGAGGACCCATGACCTACCTGGAACAGTTGCAAGGCGGCTTGCATGCACTGGTCAAGGCGGGCGAGGAGGGGCGTCGGCGTGCCGACGCCATGCTCGACCCGATGAACCAGGCGGTCGGCCATGCCAGGGAGGCGGCCGCCGAGCTCGAAGCACTGCCCTGGATCGGCCCGGAAATCGGCAAGCGCCTGCAACGCACGATGCGCGCCATCGACTCGGCCAAGCAGCGTGTCGACAAGGTCATTGCCAAGTATGACCAGACCCTCGACGTGGTGCGCAAGGTACGCGACCGCGTCGATGCCTTCGCCGAACACCTGGGCAAGGCCGGAGCGGCCATTCGGCGAGTGATCGGCGATGCACGTTCGGTGGCCAGTGGTGTGCTTTCGACCTTCGGTTTCGCGCCGGATGTTACCCCGGCGGCAGAAGCGATCACGCCGTTCCCGCACCTGCTGGTGCTGCAGCCACTCAAGGCCAACGCTGCACCGTACTACTTCAACCTGGACACCGCCGCTTTCGACCAGCTGCGCCGGCAAACCCGATTTCGTTGGGCAGGGCAAGAGCGCCTGAGCCGCGAGAACGCCCAACAGGCAGTGAGCCTGGGCGAAGAAAGCATCAGCATCCGTGGCGCGATCTTCCCGGGTTTCAAGGGTGGGCT
Source organism: Pseudomonas sp. NBRC 111123 (assembly GCF_001320205.1). Lineage (NCBI taxonomy): Bacteria > Pseudomonadati > Pseudomonadota > Gammaproteobacteria > Pseudomonadales > Pseudomonadaceae > Pseudomonas > Pseudomonas sp. NBRC 111123. Next base: position 13,991 of record NZ_BCAZ01000010.1, on the reverse strand, counting down.
GGGCCAGCTTCAGGCGCTGCGCGGTATCGGCCGGCAACTGTTGCCGCTGTCGTTGACCACCGGTTATGGCGAAGTGCTCGGCACCTGGTGCCTGACCAGCGTCGAGGAAGAGCAGGGCGCCTTGCTGGCCGGCGGCATTCCCCGCAAACAAGGATTCTCACTGGAGTTCGTCAGCTATGGACAAGACCTGCAAAACGTCTGAGGGGGACGTGCTCGATACCCTCTGCCACCACTATTACGGGCATCTCGACGGTAGCGTCGAGGCGGTATTGCAAGCCAACCAGGGGCTGGCCGATGAGGCCCAGCCGTTTCGCAGTGGCGTGACGATCCGCTTGCCGACGCTGGCGCCGGCTGCGGCCAACGTCGTGCAACTGTGGGACTGATGCCATGCAACCGGTATTTCGCATCCAGGCCGATGGCAAGGACATTACTGCGCTGATCAACGACCGCCTGTTGCTGCTGCGTACCACCGACAAACCGGGCATGGAATCGGATGACTTCGAGCTGCGCATCGACGCGCGCGATGGCGCTGTGGCGTTGCCGGCGCGCGGCGCACTGATCGAGGTGCATCTGGGTTACGCCGGCCAGCCGCTGACCCGGTTGGGGCGTTACACCGTCGATGAGGTCGAACTGTCTGGCCCGCCCGATACCCTGGTGATTCGCGGCAAGGCCAGTGACCTGCGTGGCAGCGGCAGGAGCATCCGCAGTGGCAGCTGGGAGGCCGTGCCTTTGCAGCGCATCGTCGCCGAGATCGGCGCGCGTAATGGTTGGCAAGTGGTCTGCCCGGTGTTCATTCAGGTGCCACGGGTCGATCAGTGCAACGAGTCGGATTTCAATTTCATCACGCGCCTGGCCCGCCAGTACGACTGTACCGCCAAGCTCGCCGATGGGCAGCTACTGGTGCTGCCGCGCCAGTCAGGGCAAAGCGCCAGCGGCAAACCCTTGGGCGTGGTCGGCATCGCCCGCAACGAGGTCAGCCAGTGGCATTTTCGCCTGGACGATAAAGCTGCGCGCCGAGCCGTGCGCACTCGTCATTGGGACATTGCCAGTGGTGAGTCGCAAACCATCGAGCTGGTCAACGAGGAGGCCGTTGACGGCCAGCGGCCGGTGCACACCGACCGCCACCTTTATCCCAACCGCGCGGCTGCCGAACAGGCGGCCAGGGCACGCCTGGCCAGCTTCAACCGCGACACTGCCCAGGTGCGCCTGGACCTGCCGGGGCGTACCGACCTGTTCGCCGAACGCAGCATCGACCTGTTGGGCTTCGTCGATGGCCTCGACGGGCAATACCAGATCGATTCGGTGGAGCAGGTGTTCACCAGCTCGGGCTGGCGCACCACGGTGCAGGGCAACGGTGGCAAGGCGGGCAAGGTACAGGCCAAGGGCGCAGCGTCCCGCCGCCGGCCCGCGATCAAGGCTTGAGGAACGAGACAGGGAAGGAGTGCCAGACATGCTCACTGAAACGCAATTGCTACAGATTTTGCCGAACGCCCGCCCCGTTGCGGGCGTTTTTCTTTCTGCATTGAACGTCACCCTGCCACGCTGGGAAATCGACAACCCCAAGCGTGTGGCGGCGTTCATCGCCCAGGTCGGCCACGAGTCCGGCCAGTTCCGCTACGTCAAGGAGCTGGGCAGTGACCGCTACCTTGCGCGCTATGACACGGGCAGCCTGGCCTTGCGCCTGGGCAATACGCCGCAGGCTGATGGCGATGGCCAGCTGTACTGCGGGCGCGGCCTGATCCAGGTCACCGGGCGCAACAACTACCAGGCATGCAGCCGCGCGCTGTTCGGCGACGAACGCCTGCTTGCGCACCCTCATCTGCTCGAACAGCCGCGCTGGGCCTGCGAGTCGGCGGCCTGGTTCTGGCATTCGCGTGGGCTGAATGCCCTGGCGGACCGCGGCGAGTTCAACCGCATCACGCGCCACATCAATGGTGGGCTCAATGGCTTGGAGGACCGTCTCAAGCTCTGGGCACGGGCGCGCGAGGTGTTGTGTTGAGCCGATTGCAACTTGGCCTAGGCGCCGTGTTGCTGATGGTGTCCGCAGGGCTGGCCTGGCAGGTGCAGGGTTGGCGCTGCGGGCGGCAACTGGCACTGCAGGCGCAAGCCCAGGCAGATGCCGAGGCTGCCCGGCTGCTCATCGAGCAGGGGCAGCGCCAGGCGCTCGAGCAACGCCTGGAGGAAAGTGAAACCCGTCATTTCAAGGAGCTTGCCGATGCGCAACACTCTCAGGCTCGCCTGCGTGATCGCCTCGCTACTGCCGATCTGCGCCTGTCAGTCCTGGTCCAACGCGACACCCTCTGTAACGCAGTGCCTGCCACCGCCAGCGCCGGCAGCGTGGATCATGCAACCGTACGCGCCGAACTTGAGCCAGCGCATGCTCGACGAATTGTCGCCATCACCGATGAAGGCGACCGGGGGTTGATTGCGTTGCGGGCTTGTCAGGCGTATGTGCGGGAGGTGAGTAGGGGGTATTAGTGCAGGGCATGAGGTTTTTAGCGCTTGTGATAGGTGCTTGGCTTGAATTTTTCAGCGCCTGTGAGATCGAGCGCCGCGCTCGATCTCACAGGCGCTGAAAACCTTATGGCATGCCCCCAGAGCACGTCGATCAATCAAGCGTTGGACCATCAAGACCATCCCCATCGCCCTTTCCAGATGCTAGGGTGTCCCATCCTCCCAAGGCCTCAAGGACCCCTCATGGACCCGATCACCGTCCTCTCCACCCGCCTCGGCGAACACCTGCGCCGCTTCAACGCCCAGGTAACCACCGCCGAATCCTGCACCGGCGGTGGCATCGCCGAGGCCATCACCCGTGTGCCTGGCAGTTCGGCCTGGTTCGAGGCCGGCTACGTAACCTATTCCAACACCCAGAAAACCCGCCAGTTGAACGTGCCTGAGGCGCTGTTCGCCGAGGTTGGCGCTGTCAGCCAGGAAGTGGTCGAGGCCATGGTCCGTGGTGCCCAGGCCGCCAGCGGCGCACGCTTTGCCGTGGCGGTCAGTGGTGTGGCCGGACCGGACGGCGGTTCGCCGGCCAAACCGGTGGGGACGGTGTGGCTCGCCTGGGCCGATGGCAGCCACGTGAGCAGCGAGTGCCGGCACTTCGACGGTGACCGCGAAGCCGTGCGCCGACAGACGGTGACCGCCGCGTTAGACGGCTTGTTACAGCTTGGTGCCGAGTAAATCGACGACAGGGGTTTGCTCGCGCGTCTGCCTGTGGAATAATACTGGCTACTTATACAGGTATTCCGGCCGTTCAGGGCCAAGTCGAACACGTGAGGATTTCAATGGACGACAACAAGAAGCGCGCCTTGGCTGCGGCCCTGGGTCAAATCGAACGCCAATTCGGCAAAGGCGCGGTCATGCGCATGGGCGACCACGAACGTCAGGGTATCCCGGCCATTTCCACCGGCTCCCTGGGCCTGGACATCGCGCTCGGCATCGGTGGTCTGCCAAAAGGCCGCATCGTCGAAATCTACGGCCCGGAGTCCTCGGGTAAAACCACGCTGACCCTGTCGGTCATCGCCGAAGCCCAGAAGAACGGCGCGACTTGCGCCTTCGTCGACGCCGAACACGCCCTCGACCCTGAATACGCCGGCAAGCTGGGCGTCAACGTCGACGACCTGCTGGTTTCGCAGCCGGACACCGGCGAACAGGCCCTGGAAATCACCGACATGCTGGTGCGCTCCAACGCCGTTGACGTGATCATCGTCGACTCCGTGGCTGCACTGGTACCGAAGGCCGAGATCGAAGGCGAAATGGGCGACATGCACGTCGGCCTGCAGGCCCGTCTGATGTCCCAGGCGCTGCGCAAAATCACCGGTAACATCAAGAACGCCAACTGCCTGGTTATCTTCATCAACCAGATTCGTATGAAAATTGGCGTTATGTTCGGTAGCCCGGAAACCACCACCGGTGGTAACGCCCTGAAGTTCTACGCCTCGGTGCGCCTGGACATCCGCCGTACCGGCGCGGTCAAGGAAGGCGACGAGGTGGTCGGCAGCGAAACCCGCGTCAAGATCGTCAAGAACAAGGTCTCGCCTCCGTTCCGTCAGGCCGAGTTCCAGATCCTCTACGGCAAGGGTATCTACCGCAACGGCGAAATCATCGACCTGGGTGTTTCCCAAGGCCTGGTGGAGAAATCCGGTGCGTGGTATGCCTACCAAGGCAACAAGATCGGCCAGGGCAAGGCTAACGCGGCCAAGTACCTGCAGGAGAACCCTGCTATTGGCGCCGAGATCGAGAAGCAGATTCGTGAGAAGCTGCTCAAGGCTGGTGCTGTAGCCGAGGCCGGCAAGGCCGCTGCTGCTGACGCCAACGCAGACGACGTAGCCGACGCCGACGCCGGTTATTGATAGCTGCTGGTATGTCCGTCGTACTCGACACCCCCGTCGCCGTCAGGCGGACAGCCATGGACCTGCTCGCGCGCCGCGAGCATGGTCGCGTCGAACTGACGCGCAAGTTGCGTCAGCGCGGTGCCCCGGATGAACTGATCGAGCCTGCGCTCGATCGGCTCACAGAAGAAGGGCTGCTCAGCGAAGCCCGCTATCTCGAGAGCTTCATCCGATACCGTTCCGGTGCCGGCTATGGTCCGGCGCGCATTCGCGAGGAGCTTGGTCAGCGCGGGCTGAACCGTAGCGATATCGAACAGGCCCTGCGTGAAAGCGAAGTGGACTGGACGACGCTATTGCGGGATACCTGGCAGCGCAAATTCGCGGGGCAACGCCCCCAAGATCCACGAAGTCGCGCCCAGCAGACCCGCTTCCTTGCCTACCGTGGTTTCCCCATGGACATGATCGGCCGCCTGCTCAGTGGCAGGGATCTGGACGATTACTAACCCTGCATTGCCCTGTAGGGGCGGCATTGCCGGGGCGCCGGACCGGTCGGAAAGGGGTACGTAGCGCCCCCAGTATTTCAGCGCTAACACTGAAACTGCTGGGGGCGCTACGCACCCCTTTTCGCGACAAGGCCGCTCCTACAACGACCGCACCATGCAGCGATCAACTGACCTTCAGTGCCTCCCGCGCCCGCTGGGTGGTATGCATCGGCTCTGGCTTGGCCCAGTTTTCCGGCAGGTTGATGAAGTCGACCAACTCCCGCAGTCGCCCCTGGTCACGACCATTGAAGGCAAAGGTCAGCCGCGTCAGATGGCTGAAGTTGCCCACCTCGTGTTCGGCGCCGCTATCGGCGTGTTGGTGATAACGGCCACTCAGGCGCAGGTCGGCAAACCCCTCCTGGATGTCATGCAGTGCGGCCTCGCTGAGCCGATGGTGCATGCGGATCACGAACTGGTTCTTCAGCCAGCGACTGGAGTGATAGTTGCTGTAGAACTGGTTGATTTCCTCAACGGCCTCATCGGCGCTGTGCACCAGGCGCAGCAGTTTCAGGTCGCTGGGCAGGATGTAGCGGTTTTCCTCGAGCTGGTGGCTAATGAACGCCAGGCAATCGCGCCAGAAGGTGCCACCCGGTGAGTCCAGCAGCACCACCGGCACCAGCGGGCTTTTGCCGGTCTGGATCAGTGTTAACACTTCTAGCGCTTCATCCAGGGTGCCGAAGCCACCAGGGCAGAGCACCAAGGCGTCTGCTTCCTTGACGAAGAACAGCTTGCGAATGAAGAAGAAGTGGAAGGGCAGCAGCTTGTCGGTACCATCCACCGTGGCATTGGCATGCTGCTCGAAAGGCAGGGTGATGTTGAAGCCCAAGCTATGATCACTGCCGGCGCCTTCGTGGGCCGCCGCCATGATGCCACCGCCGGCCCCGGTAATGACCATCAGCTCGGAGCGGGCGAGTGTTGCCCCCAGCTCGCGAGCCAGGGCGTACATCGGGTGTTCCACAGGGGTGCGTGCCGAGCCGAACACGGTGACTTTGCGTCGCCCCCGGTAACGCTTCAGCATGCGGAACGAGTGGTCCAGTTCGCGCAGGGCCTGCAAGGTGATCTTGGCGTTCCAGCGGTCGCTGTCGTCATGGGCCATGCGCAAGACCGTGAGCATCATGTCGCGGTAAAGCGGCAGGTTGGGGCTGTTCGGTGCGACCAGTTGCAGTTGCTGGTCGATGTTGCTCAGGTCGATGTTGTGATCCCGGAAGTGATTGAACAGGTGTTCATTCGATTGATAAGGCATTCAACGTCTCCTTCTGCAGCAAAACCTCTGACCGGGCCGATGATGTGGCTCGGCCGCGACACTACGTGTGTCGCTGGCTGCCGTGACTCGAGTGTGCATCTCGAGCATTGCAGTAGGCCTTCAAGGCCGTGGTGCAGGATCTTGTCGATTTGCGGGTCCTCGCTATCAATCTAGACCGTAGCGCCTGATCGTGCAGGCGCGATCACCGTGGCCACTCGTCGGGCTGCGAACAGCCTCGGCGAGGGTTTGGTTAACTGGAGAAGCGAAACGTGTCGATGCAGGAGGTGGCGGTATGCATCGCTTGGTCATCGAGGTAGACCGGCAGCTCTATCAGCAGCTGGAAAATGCAGCCCAGGATCACCATGTGAGCCTGGAAGCAGAGTGCCGCCGAAGGCTGGCAGCACTTGAGTGCCAGTCACGCTATGTGCAGGCGTTGCTGGCGGAGATGCGCGCCGACGAAGAGCCGCGGCGCGCTGAAGGGGAGCAGGTAATCTAGTTACTTCTTCTTGTTGCCGGCGGTGCAGCTGGCAGCATCAAAGGCCTGGTCCATCACCGGCTGGTTGGTCTTGTAAACACTGAAGCGATAGACCATCACCGCACCTTTGGACATCAGGTTACGGAAACCACTGTTGCGGCACACGCTGTCGCCCAACTGGCTGCGGACTTGCGCCGGGTTTTGCTGCATGCGTGCCGCATGCTCGGCACGTACGCTGAGGTGGTTGACCAGCGCCTTGCCTTCAACGGTATAGCCCTGATCGAGAATGTCTTCGTTGATGGCGCGTGGGGTGCCGGCACTGCTTTCCGTGGCGACCTTCTGAAGCAGTTTGTTGAGCTCGAACTCCTGCTTGGAGGCAGCCTGGGCTGCGAGTGGCAGGGTGAGCAACAGGCTCAGGGCCGGGACGATAAAACGCAGCATGAATCTCTCCTGGTTCGATGACTGGCGCTTTGACATGCGCCGGCGGCGGGCGTTCCATGAAACCCGCTGCATCGCGGGCAAGTTCACGGCGGCCAAAGATGTCGATTATAAGGGACCGATTGGCTCCGCTGCACGGCCAAATGGCGCCTGCTCTGATAGACTGGCGCTTTGCTTCTGCCGAGTCCCTGCAGTGTCCAGTCACAACCCTTCCACAGGCTTGCCAGCATGAGCCATGCGGTAGCACGCCTGCGTGCCGAGCGCCTGGCGCGCAGCATCAAGCCTTTCATTGCCCGTGGTTCGCGCGCCGAGCGTTGCCCCGATTGCCGGGTGATCGCCACCCACTGCCTGTGTGCGTGGAAGCCCAAGGTGCAGGCCGACTCCGGGGTGTGCCTGATCATGCATGACACCGAGCCATTGAAACCTACCAACACCGGCTGGCTGATCGCCGATCTGATCGAAGACACGTACGCCTTCGGCTGGTTGCGCACCTCCGTGGACGAGCGGCTGCTGGCGCTGCTCGACGACCCTCAGTGGCAGCCCTTTATCGTCTTCCCCGGCGAATTCGTTGCCCAGGAGCGGGTAGTCAGCGAGGTTGCGCGGGAACCCGGCAAACGCCCGTTGTTCATCCTGCTCGATGCCACCTGGACCGAAGCCCGCAAGATGTTCCGCAAGAGCCCGTATCTTGATCGTTTCCCGGTGCTGAGCCTGCAAGCCGAGCAGATGTCGCGATATCGCCTGCGCCGGTCCAAGCGCGACGACCATTTCTGCACTGCCGAAGTGGCGGCCATGTGCCTGGACCTGGGGGGTGACAATCTGGCTTCCCAGGCACTGGATGCCTACCTGGACGTGTTCAGCCTGCATTACCTCAGCGGCAAGCGTCGTCTTCCGCTGGATGATCAGGATGACACCCACCAGCGTTTGCATACCTTCCTATAGTCCAAGGGGCATAAGTCCCACTTTGGTTCATAATGACGGGGCTGGCAGCCAGGGTGGGCGAGACGGCAGGGTAGATGGTTTGACCACCTGCAGCCGTGCTCGGCATCCTTGGCGCCGATTCCCCGCCAGGCGCCTCACTCCCCCGCATGCGCCTGGCATAGAACAGGATCCATAGATCGATGGCCACATACGAAATCCTGATAGCCGATGACCACCCGCTGTTTCGCAGCGCTCTGCGCCAAGCCGTTACCCTCGGCCTGGGCACGGATGTGCGCCTGGTTGAAGTGGCGAGTATCGCCGAACTGGAAACCCGCCTGAGCGAAAAAGCCGACTGGGACCTGGTCCTGCTGGACCTGAACATGCCAGGTGCCTATGGCTTCTCCGGGCTGGTCCTGCTGCGCGGCCAGTACCCGCAGATTCCGGTGGTGATGGTCTCGGCGCAGGAAGAGGCCGCCGTGGTGGTCAAGTCCCGCGAGTTCGGTGCCAGCGGCTTCATTCCGAAGTCCAGCGGCCTTGAAGTCATTCAGGATGCCGTGAGAAAAGTGCTCGATGGCGACGTCTGGTGGCCACCGCAGGCCTTCGAAAAGGTCGATGTCTCGGCCGAAGCGAAGGCCGCCAGCGAAGGCTTGGCCAGCCTTACCCCGCAGCAGTTCCGCGTGCTGACCATGGTCTGCGAAGGCTTGCTGAACAAGCAGATCGCCTATGAGCTGAGTGTGTCGGAAGCGACCATCAAGGCCCACGTAACGGCTATCTTCCGCAAGCTCGGTGTGCGCACCCGCACCCAGGCTGCGCTGTTGCTGCAACAACTTGAATCGGTTGCCAGCAACTGACAGCGTCTGGATTCACGCTTTTTTGACCCGCGCCGCACTAGTCTGCTGGCCTTTCTGTTGTGAAGTGACTCACATGACATCGCCATTCAAAGGCCAGACCGGCCTGAAACGCATCTTCAACGCCGCCGGCTACTCGCTGGACGGCCTGCGCGCCGCCTTCAAGGGTGAGGCCGCCTTCCGCCAGCTGGTGCTGCTCAACGTGCTGCTGATCCCGATTGCCTTCTGGCTGCCGGTCAGCCGCGCGGAGCGGGCAATCATGATCGCCGTGTGCCTGCTCGGCCTGATCGTCGAGTTGTTCAACTCGGCAGTGGAGGCAGCCATCGATCGCATCTCGCTGGAGCGCCACCCGTTGTCGAAGAACGCCAAGGACATGGGCAGCGCCGCGCAGCTGGTGGCGCTGAGCATGGTCGCGCTGGTGTGGGGCGTAATCCTGCTTTAAGCGATCGCTGGCAAGACGATTTCATCACTGCGGGTAAAGCCCGCAGTGAAGTTGCGGCACAACTCCAGGAATTCACGCATCGCTGAAGTCTGGTACTTCTGCTTGTGCCAGATGAAGTAGAACTGGCGCATCAGGTCCAGCGCCGGCGTCTCCACGGGTACCAGGCTGCCGCGGCGGAAGGCATCGCGCAGTGCCAGCCGGGAAATGCAGCCGATACCCAGGCCAGATTCCACGGCACGCTTTATCGCCTCGGTGTGCTCCAGCTCCAGGCGGATGTTCAAGCTGGTGCGGTGATGGCGCATGGCCTGGTCGAAGGTCAGGCGCGTGCCAGAACCCTGCTCGCGCAGGATCCATGCCTCCTGCGAAAGGGCCTCGACATCGGCGCGCCCGGCCTTGGCCAGTGGGTGTTGCGGTGCGCAGAACACCACCAGCTCATCCTCGACCCACGGCTGCACCTCCAGATCCGGGTGGTTGCAGTCACCTTCGATCAGACCTAGATCAATTTCGTATTGCGCGACCTGGTGCACGATATGCGCTGTGTTCTGCACATGCAGTTTCACCTGGCTCTCCGGGTGTACCTGCATGAAGCTGCCGATCAACAGGGTGGCCAGGTAGTTGCCGATGGTCAGCGTGGCACCTACCGCCAGCGAGCCGAAGCCGGACTTACCGTTGAGCAGGTCTTCGATTGCCTTGGCCTGGTCAAGCAGGGCGACGGCCTGGGGCAGCAACTGATGGCCCAGGGCATTGAGGGCCAGGCGCTTGCCGGCACGGTCAAACAGCTGGCAGCTCGATTGCCGCTCAAGTTCGGTAATGGAAGTACTCGCCGCCGATTGTGAAAGCGCAAGCACGCTGGCAGCCCGCGACACGCTCTGGTGCTGGGCCACGGCGACGAATACCTGAAGCTGACGAAGTGTAAATCGCATATCTATATAACCGATAACACATATCTTGATAATTCAGTTAACAGATATTGTGGCTGCCCCTAAACTATCGCGCAACTGCGCGTCTTGCGCGCTGCGTTTTTCTTCAGGAGCCCTTTAGATGAGCAACATGAACCACGAACGTGTCCTCAGTGTGCACCACTGGAACGACACCCTGTTCAGCTTCAAGTGCACCCGCGACCCGGGCCTGCGCTTCGAGAACGGTCAGTTCGTGATGATCGGCCTGCAACAGGGCAACGGCCGTCCGCTCATGCGCGCCTATTCCATCGCTTCGCCGAACTGGGAAGAGCACCTGGAGTTCTTCAGCATCAAGGTCCCTGACGGCCCGCTGACCTCGCAGCTGCAGCACCTGAAGGAAGGCGACGAGATCATCATCAGCAAGAAGCCAACCGGTACCTTGGTCCTCGACGACCTGAAACCGGGCAAGCACCTGTACCTGCTGAGCACTGGCACTGGCCTGGCGCCTTTCATGAGCGTCATCCAGGACCCGGAAACCTACGAACGCTTTGAAAAAGTGATCCTGGTTCACGGTGTGCGTTACGTGAACGAAGTGGCCTACCGCGAGTTCATCACCGAGCACCTGCCGCAGAACGAGTTCTTCGGCGAGTCGGTCCGTGACAAGCTGATCTACTACCCGACCGTGACCCGCGAGCCGTTCGAAAACCAGGGCCGCCTGACCGACCTGATGCGCAGTGGCAAGCTGTTCAGCGATATCGGCCTGCCACCGATCAACCCAGAAGACGACCGCGCGATGATCTGCGGCAGCCCGAGCATGCTCGACGAGACCAGCGAAGTGCTCGACAGCTTCGGCCTGAAGGTGTCCCCACGTATGCGTGAGCCGGGTGACTACCTGATCGAGCGTGCCTTCGTCGAGAAGTAAGACGAACGCAACGAAAAAACGCAGACCTGGGTCTGCGTTTTTTTATGCCTGCAAGGCGGTGATATCAACCTTCCCGAACGACTTCCAGCACCTGGATCTGATCCAGTTGCGGGTAATGCCAGCGCACCTGCACGTCCCAGAACTTCACCCCATACACCCGTTCCGGCGGTGGCACCTGATAGGCCGGGCGCGGATCCTGTGCCAGGCATTGCTCGATCAGCTCCACCAACGGCTCGCCAAGCCGCAGCCCATGCTCGTGGGCCTGGGGCAGGGCACTGTCGCTCCAGCCAACGTCAATCGCGGCCGGCGCATCGCTGGCCATCCGGTTGCTCGCCCCTGCAACACTGTCGGCGTAGGGGACATACGGTTTGATATCCAGTACCGGCGTACCGTCGAGCAGGTCGATCCCGGACAGCAGCAGACGCCCTGGCTCCACGGCCTCCAGGCGCACCACCGATTGGCCGATGCCGTTGGGGCGGTGAGTGGCGCGGGTGGCGAATACGCCCATGCTCTTGTTGCCGCCCAGGCGCGGCGGGCGCACTTTCAGGCGTGGCTTGTCTTCCAGGGCCTGGTGGAACAGGAACAGCAACCAGACATGGCTGACCTGCTCCAGCCCAGCCACCGCATCGCCTTGATCGAACGGCGGCAGCAGCTCCAGCACCCCGCGGGCGGCTGGCGCCAGCTGGGGCTGGCGCGGGATGGCGAACTTCTCCTTGAAGCAGGAGCGGACGATGCCGACCGGTGCAACCGTATGCTGCATGGCCACTCAGCCGCGCACGCGCAGGGTCAGGCCCTTGAGGAAGTTGCGCAGCAACTGGTCGCCGCATGGGCGATAGTTGTCATGCCCGACCTTGCGGAACAGCGCGCTCAGTTCAGGCTTGGACACCGGGAAATTGACCGCCTTGAGGATGGTGTGCAGGTCTTCTTCCTTGAGTTCGAAGGCCACGCGCAGCTTTTTCAGGATGGTGTTGTTGGTCACTGGCAGTTCGACCGGCTGCGCTGGGCGGCTATCGTCCTTGCCACGGCGGTGGATCACCAGGCCGTCAAGGAAGTGCGCCATGACCCGCTCCGGGCAGCGCACGAAGCCGGCTTCATCTTCCTTCTTCAAGTAGGTGGCGAGCACGATCGGGTTAACTTCGAGGCCGGACAGCGCGATGATTTCGGCCATCTTGGCGTCGTTCACCTTGAGCATGTAGCGCAGGCTGCGCAGGACATCGTTGTGGTTCATTGCTGCAAAATCCTGTTCAGTAGCCACGCCAGGGCGTGGCGCATTGCTTAGAAACGTTCGGTGGCTGCCAGGTAACGCCACTGCCCCACGGGCAGTTTGCCCATCGATACACCACCCAGGCGAATCCGGCGCATGCCCAGCACCTCCAGGCGCAGGTAGGCACACAGCTCGGAGATCTGCCCGGGTTGCGGGTTTTTGACGACCAGACGCAGGTGGGTCTCGTTCTGCCAGCTGGCCTTGGCCCTGGGCAGCTCCCGGTCATTGCGTGTGGCGCCGCGCGCCAGGCGCTCCAAGGCCTGGGGCGTGGTCTCGCCGCGTACTTCGATGATGTATTCCTGTTCCATGCGGCGCAGGTCGGCGTCGATCTTGCGGGTGACCCGCCAGTCCTGGGTGAACACCTGCAGGCCGCTGGCACCCCGCTCCAGCGGAGCCAGGCAGGACTGCCGGGCAAAATGCCCGTGCAACGGCCGGACGCCTTCACGGTGGGCCTCGCTGAGGCTGCCCATGTTCATGCTGATGCGCGCGGTCTCGCTGTCGACACCGGCCGCTTGATGCATCAGCAGGGTGACGGGGTCCAATGCCTCGGCACGGGCACCCGGCAGCAGTTCGACGCGCTGGTGGTCGACCTTGAACTGGGGTTGCTCGACCACCACGCCATCGACCGTGACCCAGCCCCCTTCGATGTACAGCTCGGCCTCGCGGCGGGAGCAACCAAGCTGCTCGATGAGGCGTTTGGACAGGCGGACGGGTTCGGACATGGGGCAATTCGCAAGGCAGGGAAAGACTCACATTGTACCTGCCTGCAGGCGGTTGATGAGGGGAATCTGTGTCAGATGCGCCATTTTGGGCGCAGAGCACGGCATATTCGGACGCGGCCCTAGGACGCTGTAGGAATCAGCCTCATGTGCAGCAGGGGATACGGCTGCCCCAAGCCATCCGTTTCCGAGCGTCCGACCACTTCGAAACCTTCATGTAAATAGAAACCCAGGGCTTGCGGGTTCTGCTCGTTGACGTCCAGGCATTCGGCATTCAGTTCTTCGATCGCATATCGCAACAAGCGCCTGCCAACCCCCTTGCCACGGTAGTCCGGTGCGACGAACAGCATGTGCACGTAGCCGTTGGCAACACCCGCGAAGCCGCAGATGCGTTGGCGATCACGGCAGCAGATCAGCATCACTGCGTCGAGGTACCGGCGTAGCACTTGCTCGCGCAACAGCAGGATGTAGGCATCGGGAAGGAAGTGATGGGTTGCGCGCACCGAGTCCTCCCAGAGCTGTACCAGTTCGCCGTAATCGCTGTAGCGCGGGGTTTGCAGCGTCAGGGCTGTATGCATGCCGGCATCTCTCCAGAACGATAGGAAAAACATAGCAGGCCAGCCACTGGTCGGCTTTCGCGTGCGCCGCTTGAAGCATGGTTCGCAGAGGTCTATTAATTAGGCGTGGGAAAAAATCCCACGAAATAAGAAAGTAAAACTTACAACAGATTCTCGGTTTGATTTGGCGTTCTCATGGCGAAGACCTGGAGACGGAAAATGCAAATTCACATGCTGTTCAAAAGGGCTCTACTGGCGGCTGCCGTTGCAGGCGTGCTGTCGACGGCCATCGTATTCGTTCCTGACTCGATTTCTCATGGCTCTAGCGCTTATGCCAAGGATGGTGGCGGTGGCGGTGGCGGTGGCGGTGGCGGTGGCGGTGGCGGTGGCGGT